>NZ_CCBH010000100.1:0-1502 GCF_001368935.1 Novosphingobium sp. KN65.2 | reverse complement strand
GAGGCGAGAGGCCGAAGGCCATGACGATCGGGAGCCTGTCACCCTGACCGTGGATGAAGCGGAGGCCCCGCGAACTGCGAGAACAATGCGAGACACGGACCTGAGCGATGAACAATATCGCGGCCTCCTCCACGCTATAGACCTCGCGCGGGAAAGCCTCGTTATCGCGGTGGAGATGGACGACGACATAACCGCCTTCCATCTCAAAACCGCGCTCCGTTCCCTCGACTATTCTAGGAAGCTGGTTTCCGCTTGATCTAGCGTCGAACGCTGCGGCGCTGGGCCGGTCGATCGTCTCCGATAACCGGCCCGGAACGCTTCCTTTCGCGTTCGTCGTCCAGCTCGATCCGGGGAGCCTCCCGCTCCTGCTGACGCGGGTTCTCGATCGCCGCCCTGATCTGGCGCACCACGCCTTCACGGCCCAAGCGGCTGTTCTGCTGCAAGTCGTTGAAGTCGGTGAAGCGTGCCGGGTCGGCCTGCTGCTCGCCGGGGGCGAAGGTCGGGAAGACCGGAACGCCGTTCACGGCCTGCGCCGCTTGGGTCGCCTTCTCCTTGCCGGGATTGTAGCCGAATTTCTCCAAGACGCGCTGATCGTCCTCGCCCATGATGAAAATCGGCTTGTCGGGGTAATGCTCGCGCAACGCGGCTGCGACGGCGGGAAGGTTGCCGGAATCGAACGCCGCGACGGTCGCATGGTCCACCACGCTAGAGACGGTCGCCATCGTCGCGTAGCCTTCGCCAATCATAATGCGCGGGGCCTTGTCGAGCGCGGCTAGTGCGGCCTGCGGCGTCACGCCCCCGTTGACCACATGGAAACAGCTTTCCTTGTGGCTCTCCTTCGCAAAACGCTTCGTGCCGTCTTCCTGAATATATTGCGTCGTCCAGTGCTTGCCGCTGGTGTCGATCGCCGGAAGGTGGATTGTATTATCGCTGGCGCTGGCGAGCGCGCCGATCGTCGGCGCAATGCCCTTCCTCTCCATGTAGGGCGTTGCCTGCTCGATCTGACGGCATTGCGCGGCGCGCTGCTGCACGCGCTCGGCCGTCGCGTCATATGTCGCCGTCCGTTCCCGATCGCGCTCCTCGCGCTTGGTGGCCGCCTCGGCGTTCAAGCGGGCCTTCTCCTCCTCGCTCAAGGTGTAGCCGGTGCTTTTCCAGCGCATATCCAGCCCTGAACGGTTGTTCTTGATATAGCCTGCGGGGTGGCCATCGGTGAACGCGACGTAGAAGCCCGCCGCCTCGCCTTTGCCGTCCCCCGCTGCGGGAACGCGGTGGGTCTTCCCGTCCATCATCGGGTGCCCTGCGGGAACCTCAAGGCCAAGGGATTTCATGGCGTCGGCAAACTCGACCTCCGGGCTTTTCGCCTCCTGCTGGCGCGGCTGATTGTCTATTTTCCAGCGCGCCAGCTTCTCCGGGTCTGCGCCCTCCGGCGCATACCAGCTCTTGCGCGCGGCATCCCATTTCGCGCCGTTGGCTTTGGCAAGGGTTCGTTCGCCATAAGGCAC
>NZ_CCBH010000099.1:0-625 GCF_001368935.1 Novosphingobium sp. KN65.2 | reverse complement strand
ATCGCCGGTATAGAAAGCCAGATGCCAATGATCGGCATGGCCCCGGTCCCCCGGCCCCAGCAGCTCCGCCACGCGAATACCATGTTGCGCCATCACGGCGCGGATTTGCTCGCGCGTGATCGTGTGCAGCCCGGCACGCGGCACGAAATCCACCGCCTGCCCATATTTGTGAAAGCTGTTGGCGGCCCCGTAATTGGCTTCCAGCGCCCGCCACGTATCGGTTATGCGAGCATTGAACGCAGCGGCCAAGATCGAGGCGACATAGCCCGCCGAGGCGTCGGCGCTGCCTTCGGGCTGGACGATCGCGGGTTGCGCCGCGAGCTGGCCCCCGCCCGTCGCGTCGGCCGCCGTGATCGTGAGTGGGATCGAGGTCGATCGCGCAGCAGGAGCGCCGCCGCTTACCGGCACGCCGTTCACGCTGTAGGTATTATAGCGCGAGGAAAGCCACGCCTCCCAGCGCGCGCCTTTCGCCATAATCAGCGCCCGATAGCGGGCATTATGGACCGGCGTTCGGGAATGATAATTGGCAACCCGCGTCCACAGGTCGCCCTTGTCATCCCGGATATGGTTTCTGATACGCCATGCAGCGAGGTTGTAGGGATAGCACCCCGCCGCAAGCACATAT
>NZ_CCBH010000098.1:0-1618 GCF_001368935.1 Novosphingobium sp. KN65.2 | reverse complement strand
GCCGGCCATCATTCCATGAAGGGTTGCCATAATGCTTCCTGTTCCTGCTCCGCAGCGATCGAGACGATGATTTATGGCGGCGGGAATCGGGATGCCAGGCCCATTTCCTCAAAGCATCGTTGCCATATCCGGAACGATCGCCCGGCGCGTCACCCTGCCGCCGCCCTTTCCGCCTGCATCCAGGCGAGTTCGGCCAGTTCCGGGAACGCGTTCGCCCGTTCGCGCGCCTGGGCCGAGGCGGCGGTGCCGCGCAGCGCCCTGCCCTTGATGCCGTGGAAGATCGCCGCCAGCCGGAAGAAGTTGAAGGCGACGTGGAAATCATGATCGGGGATCGCCTGCCGTCCGGTCCGGCGGCAATAGGAGGCCACATACTCCGCCTCGGTGGGAATGTTGAGCGCGGCGATATCCATGCCGCCCAGTCCCGCGACGATGTGGGGCGGCATCCGGTACATCATCGCATGATAGGCGAAGTCCGCGAGCGGATGGCCGAGCGTCGACAATTCCCAGTCGAGCACCGCCAGGACGCGGGGTTCGGTGGGGTGGAAGATCATATTGTCGCAACGGAAGTCGCCATGGACGATCGACGTCTGGTCGTCCGGCGGAATATGCGCCGGCAGCCATTCGACCAGCCGGTCCATGTTCCGGTCCCGCCCGGCATCGGCATCCTCCAGATATTGCCTGGACCAGCGGTCGATCTGACGCTGGAAATAATTGCCGGGGCGGCCATAGTCGGCCAGTCCGATCGCTGCATAATCCAGGCTGTGCAGCCGGGCCAGCGTCTCGTTCATCGCGTCGAAATAGGCAGGGCGGTCATGGCTGGCGACCTGCGGGAAGCTGGCGTCCCAGAATATCCGCCCCTCGACCATGTCCATGACATAGAAGGGGGTGCCGATGACCCCTTCGTCGACGCAGAGGGCATGGACATGGGCGACCGGAAATCCCGCCGATCCCAGCGCGGACAGCACGCGCGCCTCCCGCTCGACGGCATGCGCGCCCTTTACCAGCCGGCCCGGCGGCTTGCGGCGCAGCACATAGTGGCGACCTGGCGTGACGAGCTTGTAGGTGGGATTGCTCTGCCCGCCCCTGAACTGTTCGACGCGGAGCGGTCCCGAATAGCCATCGACATGATCCGCCATCCATCGCGCCAGACCGGCTTCATCGAACCGGTGCGCCTCCCGAACGGCGACGGTGCCGGCGTTTTCCGCTTCACCGGTGCTCATGGCACGTCCCCCGGATGGGCGCGCCCGATGGCCTTGGCGAGCGACCATTTGTGCACCTCCGTAGGTCCGTCATAGATGCGGAAGGCCCGGATTTCGCGGAATATCTGCTCTACCACCGTGTCGCCGCTCACCCCGGTCCCGCCCATGACCTGCACGCAGCGGTCCGCGATCCGCCACAGCGCTTCGGATACCGCCACCTTCGTCATCGAGCTTTCGATGATGCCGGGCGCGCCGGAGTCCAGCACGCCCGCGCACCAGTCGATCATCAGTTCCGACTGTTTCAGGTCGATCAGATTGTCCGCCAGCATGAAGCCCACGCCCTCATGGTCGATCAGCGGCTTGCCGAAGGCCTGTCGCTTGACGGCATAGCCGCGGGCGATGTCGTGCGCGCGCCCCCC
>NZ_CCBH010000097.1:0-1274 GCF_001368935.1 Novosphingobium sp. KN65.2 | reverse complement strand
ACCCCCGGCCCCCCGCGACAGCATCATAGCCACGCTTTTCGATCGCGGGTTTTTGGTCGAGAAGGGCAAGAATATCGTCAGTTCCCCGCAGGCGCGTGCCTTCTATGACGCCTTGCCCGATCAGGCGAAGTTCCCTGACATGACCGCCATTTGGCACGAACAGCAGCGCGCGATTGCCGAGGGCAAGAGCGATACCATGACATTCGTTCGCGGACTGGCCGATTATGTCGGCCGCGAGGTCGCACGGGTGAAAGAGCAGGGCCTTGCCATAGCGATCGACGCGCCGCCTTGCCCGTCATGTTCCAAGCCGCTGCGCCGGATCAAAGGGAGCAAGGGCTATTTTTGGTCCTGCACCGGCTATGCCGACGGCTGCAAATTCACCGCCAACGACAAGGCGGGCAAGCCGGAACTGGCGAAGGCTCCCGCGCCCGTGCCGTCGCAGCAGCACAAATGCCAAGCGTGCGGCGCTGGCCTAGTGCGGCGTCCTTCCGCGAAAAAGAAGGGGGCCTTCTGGTGGAGTTGCAGCGCCTATCCCGGCTGCAAGCAGACCTATTTCGACAACAAGGGACAGCCCGATTTCAGCAAAGGAGAACGAGCATGACGGATCAGCCCAAGGCGCAGGACGCGCCCACCCTTGACGAGCTGGTGGCGCGCAAACTTGCCGACGCCGAGATTCCCGGCGCGGTTGTCGAGTTCGACCCGGAGGAAGCAGAGCGGGCAGGGGCCTTTGTCGAGGACGCCATGAGCGAGGCCGACGCGCGCGAGGCCGAGGAAGGGCTTGATGGTGACGCGGCACCGATCGCCACGGAACGCGGCGAATTGATCGCGGCAGCGCGCAACGCGAATTGATCTAGGGGAGGGCGAGGACATGGCCGAGGAGAAGAAGCCCTTTCACCAGCGGGTTGCCGACAAGCTGATAGAGCAGTTGAAGCAGGGCACCGCCCCTTGGCAGAAGCCTTGGGAGACAACCGGCAGCAGCGGATTGCCGTTCAATCCAACGACCGGGAAACGCTATCGCGGCGTCAATGTCCTCAATCTCATGTCCGAGGGCCGGGCTGATAATCGCTGGCTGACCTACAAGCAGGCCGCCGCCCAAGGCGCACAGGTGCGGAAGGGCGAGAAAGGCTCCCTTGTCCAATACTGGCAGTTCGAGGAGGAACGGGTAGTTCGGGACGAGAGCGGTAAGCCCGTGCTGGACGCCGAGGGCCGCCAGAGGAAAGAGAAGGTCGAGCTTGAGCGGCCCCGCGCATTTTATGCCGTGGTGCTCAACGCCG
>NZ_CCBH010000096.1:0-2251 GCF_001368935.1 Novosphingobium sp. KN65.2 | reverse complement strand
AAAGCCATTGGCAAAAGACCTCGCGGGCGCTTCTGGTAGGCGTGATCCTGCATGTCATCTACAAAGCCAAGCATGGCGGCAACGCGGCGACCTTGGCCGAAGTGGATGCCGTATTGGCCGATCCGGTTCGGCCCGCGCAGGAGGTTTGGGAGGAAATGCTTACGTTCGGCCATTTGCCGGGCGGCAAAAATCATCCCGTTGTCGGCAAAGCCGCGCGCGCCCAGCTCAATCGCCCCGATGATGAGGGCGGATCGGTTCTATCGACCGCGCAGAGCTATCTAGAATTATATCAAGACCCGGTTGTGGCCTCCAATACCGCGACTTCCGATTTCCTCATTCGTGACCTGATGAACAGCGAGAGGCCGGTTAGCCTCTACATCATCACCCAGCCCACCGATAAGGACCGGCTCCGCCCGCTTGTCCGCGTCATGCTCAACATGATGGTGCGTATCCTTGCGCCCAAGCAGGAGTTCGAGGAGGGCCGGGTAGTTCAGAGCTACAAGCACCGCGCCCTGTTTATGATTGATGAGTTTCCCAGCCTTGGGAAACTTGGAATCATTCAGGAGTCCTTGGCGTTCGCCGCAGGCTACGGCCTGAAATTCTATCTCATTTGTCAGGACACCAACCAGCTTAGGAGCCGGGAAACCGGCTATGGGCCGGATGAGCTGATAACCTCCAACGCTCATATCCAGAACGCCTATCCGCCCAACCGTGTTGAGACGGCCGAGCATCTTTCCAAACTCACCGGGCAGACCACCGTTCTTAAAGAGCAAATCACCAAAAGCACCGGACGCGGGGGCGGGGGTTTCTTTGGTGGCACCGTGTCCAAGACCGTGCAGGAAACCCAGCGCCCGCTTTTGACGCCTGATGAGTGTATGAGGATGCCGGGGCCGAAGAAGACCCCGGACGGAGATATTTCCGAAGCGGGCGACATGCTGATTTATGTCGCAGGCTATCCCATGATCTATGGCCGTCAGCCCCTCTATTTCCAAGACCCGACCTTTAGTGCCCGCGCCAAGATTCCCGCGCCGGATCGGAGCGACACGATCAGGGGCAATCACGCGCCGAAGCCGCCCGAAGGGGGCCGGAGGATCAAACTATGAAGCGGCCGAGCTTCGCCAAGGTCAGCCGCTATGCGGTTTGTGGCGTGGCGGGGGCCATGATCGCCATGCTTGGCGCGAAGGCGGCGGGCCTTCGCTTCAACGCTACGCCGAGCATCCCGGTAGGCGTCTATCGGGCGACGGGCGGGACCGCGCAAAAGGGCGATCTTGTGGCGTTCTGTCCGCCCGCAGCGCCGCCCTTTTTGGAGGCGTTGCGTAGGCGCTACATCGAACCCGGCGACTGCCCCAGCGGAAGCTATGAAATGATGAAGCGGATTTTAGCCGCTAAAGGCGACCGCGTTGAGATTGGCGGGCAGGGCGTGCGGATCAACGGCCGCCTTGTCCCCGACAGCGCCCCGCAGCTTGCCGATGGGGCAGGGCGGGCCTTGCCCCGGCTCAATGCCGCTTGGACGCTAGGCGATGGGGAAATCCTTGTCCTTGGCGACAGCGCGGCCTCTTTCGACGGCCGCTATTTCGGGCCGATCAGCGCGCGGCAAGTGACCGCCTCCATCAAACCCGTAGTGACGTGGTGATGGCATGAGCGGAGAGATCATCGTCATTGCCGAAAAGCCCGAACTCGCGCGGGCCATTGCCGAGGGCCTTGGAGGAGGGGCGCGACAAGACGGCTTCATAGATTGCGGCCGTCATTATGTGACGTGGGCGATTGGCCACATGCTTGAGCTAGTGGACCCGCAAGACCCGTGGAACATGGCGGCGCTGCCGATCAGCTTCATCCCGTGGGAAAAGCGGCCCGTTGCCAAGACGAGCGCCCAGCTCTGCACGATCGGCAAACTCCTCAAATCGGCGCGGAGCGTCATTCACGCGGGCGACCCCGACGATGAGGGCCAGCTTATCGTTGACGAGATTCTGCAATGGGCCGGAAGCCGGTTGCCGGTCCAACGCCTGCTAATCAATGACAACAATCTAAAGGTTGTGCAGCGGGCCTTGGCCTCCATGCGGGATAACCGCGAATATGCCGGGTTATCCGCGTCGGCCGAGGCGCGCAGCGTGGGCGATTTGCTCTATGGCGTGAACATGACCCGCGCCTATACCCTCGCGGCGCAGGCGCGGGGGTTTCAGGGCGTTCTTAGTGTCGGTCGCGTGCAGACCCCAATCTTGGGCCTTGTCGTCCGCCGCGACCGCGATTTTGA
>NZ_CCBH010000095.1:0-731 GCF_001368935.1 Novosphingobium sp. KN65.2 | reverse complement strand
GCGTTCATAAACCGGCCACGAACCGATGAACTCCCGCTATATCGTATTTTTCTGCCAGATTAGGCCGTGTGGCGCTAGATATTTTCGGGGGTGAACGATATATGATCGTTCCAGCAACAGTTTCTATTTGGCGTCTAAACGTCGAAGACAGGGCAAGATAGGTGATGGAGGCATCCACGCAAGCGCGGACACCCCCATCACTCCCCTTATTCGCGCCGGGGGCGCTCAACGGGATTCTTGCTCTGCGAGGCCGCCGCTACCGCAGCGAAGGGAAGGTGATTTGAACGACAGACCCAAGGCGAAGCGCGAGCGGCACCACATCAAGATATGGTGCAGCGCCGAGGACAAGGCGACGATTGAAGCCGCCGCACAGGCCAGCGGGTTGAGCGCGTCGGCCTATTTGCGTGTGCTTGGGTTGGGGCATCAGCCGCGCCCCATAATCGACATAGAACAGGGGCGTGAGTTGGTGCGCGTCAATGGCGACCTTGGCCGTCTTGGCGGCCTGTTGAAGCTATGGCTTACCGACGACGCCAAGTTGGAGGAAATGGCCCCCGAACGGATGCCGGTCATCATTCGGGGCGTGCTGTCCAAGATTGAGGCCAATCAGGAGGAGCTGGCCGGGATCATCCGAAAGGTCTTGCGGTCCCGGCAAGATTTTAGCGGCTAAAAAAAGGGCCGCGCGGATGATTGCAAAACACGTCCCCATGAAGGCGACCGCAAAGAGCGATTTC
>NZ_CCBH010000094.1:0-530 GCF_001368935.1 Novosphingobium sp. KN65.2 | reverse complement strand
CGGCCCCGGACCATGCAGCTCCCGACAAACCGAGCCGCTTGCGCTCGATATTAACGCTATTCCGAAGGGATGGCCTCTAGTCTCGCTTTTGACGCTGTTCAGGCTGGCCTAAAATGTGATCGTTGATGGTCACAACGGCAAGCGGGATCAGGTTGAATAGCTGGTAGGCGCAGATCGCGCCGACAAAGAACACCAGAAGCGGGTGTGCCTCAACCAGATCATAGTTGGCCCGGACAAAAACTGTCCCCGCTGCGAAGGCGAGGACATAGAGGATCATCGTCAAAGCCCCGTCGAATAGGCTGCGCATCGTCATGGGCTGATCCTAGCCCCTTTATTCGACAGGGGCGAGGGGCGCGCTGGCGCAATCGTCGCCACCGCACAGGAGCCGCAGCGCGGGCTTGCCCCATGCCTGCACGCCGCATGTAGGGCAGCGATATTTGATCCGGTTCGATCGGTTCCCCGTGGCGGGCTGAAGCACGTCCGCCAGATGGCCGCCGGCAGCGCCGGCGCCGGCGCCCGCGGCGGGCGGC
>NZ_CCBH010000093.1:0-1619 GCF_001368935.1 Novosphingobium sp. KN65.2 | reverse complement strand
TTTGTTTCGCCATAAGGCACCGCCAGATATTCGCGCGTCTGTCGCGGGGTTTCCTTCATCGTATGCCCTTCCTGCGGCTGCTCCGGGGCCGTGGGGCGCTGCGCGCGCTCGCCGGGGAGCGATTGGCCTATATCTTCTGCGGGTGCCTCTACGGCGCTTGAAAGCCATTTCTGGAACGGCTCGACATTAGCGCCTGCCGGGACATACCATGATTTTTCGGCCTTATCCCACTTTGCGCCCAAGGCTTTCGCCTCGTCCTTCTCCCGATAGGGGACCGCAAGATATGTGCGGGTGGAAGGCGCTGGCGCGGCGTCCCGGTGGTCAGTCGCGTCAATGTCCAAGGATGGCGAATTGACCGCATAAAGCGGGGCCAAGCCCTGCCGCTCGCGGCGCTCATCGGCATATTGCTCCGCCTTCAAATTGATAAGGCGGGCAATCTCCTCCGGGTTCTGGTCGCGGCCATCAAAATCGCTGATCTGGTTCGGCCCAAGGGACAAGGCGATATAGCGGCGGCGCTCGCTATCGGCGGAATAGCCCGCCATAAGGTTTCGCTCGCCGTTCGGGGTTATCATCGTGCCGATCGGCCCGACGCCCTCAAATTGCCGTCGAACGGTGTGCATCGGCCCGCCACTATCAACCGGCTCCCAACCGTGCTTGTCGATCAGCGCGTGCAAAGTGCGGTCGGAATAGTGCTGCTGCGGGTCCGGTATAGAATCGCCTATGGCGGCAACGGCCCCGGCTGCGGCGGCCCATCTGTCGCCGCTATGGTCTGTCAGCCGCTCGACCGTAAACCCGGAATCATTAAGCGCCGCTGCAAGCGCCGGTCTGGCGAAGGCGGCCTTGATACGATCGTCCAGCTCCATGTTGAGGTCATCGGATATTACTAGGTCCGCTTCCTCGTTCCCATCGAAATGGGGGCCGTTCTGCCACTCCTCATAGGCTTGAACCGTCTCGGCCACGGCCGCGACCGCAAGCCGATCGCCCTCATCAAGATCATTCTGGCGCTGCTCCGGTGCCTGCTGGAAGTCTGGCGGCAAAGTCACGCGGAACCTATCAAAATCCTCGCGCGTAGCAGGCCGGATTTGATCTAGCGGACTGGCATAGAATGGCCCGTTAATCGGGTTGCGCCCGTCTATATTGCTGGCGAGGACGCCAAGCATCGTCATGCCCGGCTGCTGATAGCAAAGCGTATTCTCATTGCTGACGAAATATCGCGTATGGTCCTGCGCCTGCTCGACCTGCTGAATCAGCTTTTGTTCCAGCGCCAGAACATAGGTGTGAATCTTCTCGGCGTCCGATGCGGCGCGGACAATCTCAAGCGGGTCTTCCTCAAGGACTTTGATCCATGATCCGACATAGGCCGCGTGCTGCTCCGGGTCGTGGCCGATCTGCAATTCCTGCCCGGTTATGAGGCTCGCAATCTCGGCTCGCAATTCTTCGCGGGCATAGCCTTCCGAACCGAACGGGTGCGCCAAATCCCGGTCAAGGCGGTTGGGGTGGCCGGTCCAGTGCCCCAGCTCGTGCAGCGCCGTGGCGTAGAAGCGATCCGCGCTCGGAAACTGGCTGCGCAACGGTAAGGTGATGCTGTCGGTCGAAGGCCGGTAAAAGGCGCGGTCGCC
>NZ_CCBH010000092.1:0-952 GCF_001368935.1 Novosphingobium sp. KN65.2 | reverse complement strand
CCGGCGGGGCCCCGGGGGCGGGCGTCGATCGCCGGCGTCGGCATGATGGCCGGGAACCGATCGACCCACGAAATGCGGAAATTCTGCGTCAACAGGGCATCCGTGGCGAGCATGAAGGGGCCGCCCGGAATGGCATAGTCGGCCATTTTCTGCCCTGTCCTAGCGCCTCCGGGCTGGCCCGTGCTGGACGGCATGAGGCCGATCGCTTCCATTTTGTCGGCCCATTCCCGGTTATGATAGCCGGAGCGCGACGGGTTGCCGAAATGGAACTGCCATGCGTGGACCATTTCATGCGCTACGGTTTGGAGGACTTCGAGCAGGGGGACCACGGCGAAATATGCCGGGTTGATGGCGATTTCGTCGGTCTTGCTCTTGTCGTGATGATGCACGAACCGTTCCGATGAGAAATAGCCGTAGCTCCGCTTTTCCCTCTGCATCGTAATCAGGCAGGGGGGCAGCTCGCCCGCGAACAGCTCCCGGTTGTAATGGTCGAACGCCAGTTGCAATTCAGCATAGGCTTGCGCGGTCGGGTTGGTCATGCGCCCAGCGCCTTCGCTTCGGCCGCGCAGCGATCCTTATGGGAATACCACTCGCCCAGCGCGCTACCGCGACCACCTTTCCCGAACCATGTCCCGGAGCGCCAACCGCACTCGCAGCTTACCGAAACGCCAAAGCTATAGCTTGCCAGCTTGTGCCCCTTGAGGGGCTTTTCCTTCGCCATAATCAGACCCCTCTTTCATTGCGGCGTCGTTCAACATAGCCATCGGCCTTGCCGTCCTCGTAATGCTCCCAAAGGTCGGGGTTGGTCGGTTCGCAGCCCTGATAGCGGGGATCATCGGGCCAGCGGCCACAGTTCCACCCGGCGTTATAGGCGCGCTGCTGATCTTCATGGGTCATTGGCTGGCTCCCTGTTCAGCGAGGCGGGCCATGACGCGCGGCTCTGTTGCAAAAA
>NZ_CCBH010000091.1:0-2895 GCF_001368935.1 Novosphingobium sp. KN65.2 | reverse complement strand
CATGGATTATGCTGGGGCATCCCGCCTTCCGGGCCAAAATCCGCGAATGGCTCCGGGTGCTGCGCAAGTCCAACTGCCTTGTTCTCATGGCAACGCAAAGCCTGTCTGACGCCGCAAATTCGGGCATCCTTGACGTTATCGTGGAGTCCACCGCGACCAAGATTTTCCTGCCGAACGTCTATGCGCGCGATGACGATACCGCCCAACTCTACAGACGCATGGGCCTCAATACACGCCAGATTGAAATCTTGGCGACGGCCATCCCCAAGCGCCAATATTACTATCTCTCGGAACAGGGGCGGCGGCTCTTTGAGCTGGCGCTAGGCCCCGTGGCCCTGTCCTTCGTCGGCGCGACCGACAAGGAATCCATCGCCACCATTAAGGCCCTTGAAGCGGCCTATGGCCCGGCATGGGTCAACGAGTGGCTGGCCATCCGTGGCGTCGAATCCACCATTAATATCGGCCGCGCGGCGGCGGCCCCCTATACCTCGGAGAAGCTGCATGAGTCTGTTTGACAAGCTGCGGGGGCGGCGAGCTGCGGAAAGCGCCCCGGTTGATCCCAACCCCTACCTGAACGCGCGGCGGCAATGGAATGAGCATGTGGGCGGCATCGCTGCCTCGCGGCGCTTGTGGCAGACTATGGCAATCCTTTCGATGCTGATCGTCCTCGCCGCTGTCGGCGGCATCATAGCGATTGGCAGTCAGTCGAAATTCATCCCTTACGTGGTCCGCGTGGACTCGCTGGGGGACGCGATAGCGACCCAGCGGGCCGATGTGGCTTCGCCGGCCGATGCGCGCGTGGTGCAAGCGCAAGTCGGCTCCTTCATCCAGTCGGCCCGCATGGTGACGGCTGACGTTGAACTCCAAAAGCAAGCCATTTTCCGGGTCTATGGGATGCTCGCGCCGAACGATCCGGCGTTGGCAAAGATGACCGACTATCTCAACGGCAATCCCGACAATACGCCTTTCGCCCGCGCGGCGCGGGAAACCGTGTCGGTCGAAATCGCCTCGGTAATTCAGCAAACCAAGACCTCTTGGCAGGTCGATTGGACCGAGACGGAGCGCGATCGGCAAGGCCAGCCTATCCAGCCTCCGGCGAAAATGCGCGCGCTCGTCACGATCCGCGTTGCGCCGCCCAGCTCGGCCACCACGGAGGAACAAATTAAGCAAAACCCCTTGGGCGTGTTCGTCCAAGATTTCTCTTGGTCGCGCACACTCTGATGGGAGGGACAATCAACATGAAGAAGATCGCCTATTTCGCCGCCGCCCTCGCGGCGCTGCCTTCGATCGCGTCCGCGCAGGACGGTCCGCCGCTTCCCGACGACATGCCGCCCGCGAACGCGCCCATGCCTGCCGGGGGAGGGGCGCAAGTAGATCCCAATGCCTATATCAGCCCGCGCAATCCGAACCTGACGCGCACCCAGCGCGAGGGTCTGTCGATCGCGCGGCGCTGGCAGGCGGAAAGCGCCGAAGGCATCAAGCCGGTGCCGGGCACCGAAGGCGCGGTATTGTTCGCCTTCGGCACCTCCGAACCCTCCGTGGTCTGTGCTGTGCTGCAAATCTGCGATGTGCAGTTGCAGCCGGGCGAGAACATCAATTCGGTCAACGTGGGCGATAGCGCCCGCTGGCTGATCGAACCGGCCGTTTCCAATTCCGGGCCGAACGAAACCCAGCATCTTATCATCAAGCCGCTCGATGCGAACTTGAATACAACGCTGATCGTGACGACCGATCGCCGCACCTACCATATCCGGTTGGTGTCGCACCGGACGCAATTCATGTCGCGGGTGGCGTTCACCTATCCCGATGAAGCGCAAGCCAAATGGGCCGCTTTCCGCGCTCGATCGGACACGGCGCGCGCCGAAAACACGATGGCGGTGCCCGATGGCGCGCGCGGGACGGGCAGGGGAGGGAGCGAATATCTCTCCAATCTCGATTTCCACTATAGCGTTGACGGCCGCGCACGCTGGAAGCCCGTCCGGGTTTACAATGATGGCGTCAAAACCATCATCGAAATGCCGCACGCGATGGAGCAGACGGAAGCGCCATCGCTGCTGATCGTCCGGGCCGGGGGCAGCGTCTCCAAGGCGGCTGATACCTCCATCGTCAATTATCGGCTCCAAGATGGCCGCTACATTGTCGATCAGATTTTTGACCAAGCGGTCCTCATCTCCGGTGTCGGCAAGCGCCAAGAGCGCGTCACCATCACAAGGGGGGGCTGATCGTGCGCGGTGCGATTTTTGTATCAGTGGCTTTCCTGCTTACGAGCTGCGCGGGCGTTTCGCACCGGGACAGCTTCGCCGTTCCGGCTCCTCCCGATCAGGCCCAAGCCCTCGTTGACGATTCCGTGGCGGAGCTGGTGAAACTCTACCCGCCTGCGATTAGCCGGGTGCTGATCCCGACTACCGGGGGCGGGGCCTATGGTGACGGCTTGCGCTCCTCGATGCGCCAAGCAGGCTATGCGGTGATTGAGGCGGGCAAGGGCGTGAAGCCCGATCCTGCGGCCACGCCGTTGCGCTATTACGTCGATCAGCCAATTGCCGATTCCTACCGCGTGACGCTGCGGGTCGGCGCGCAAACTTTCTCCCGCATCTATGGCGTGGATGAAAAGGGTATCTACCCGTCTGCCGGGTGGGCGCTCGATCTGACCGGCGCAACGCCGGAGCTGATCGAACGGGCGAACCGGCCCGTAGCGCCTGCCGCACCTCCTCCCGTTCCGTCGCCCGTCGCCAGCACGCAACCCGGCTTCGGCGGCAATGGAACAGAGGCCGGAACGTGGTCTGTCAGCCTGACGGGCTTCTCCTCCGAAAGCGCAGCACGCGCCTATTGGCGCGCGACGGCGCGCCTTCGCCCTTCGTGGGCGAGCGTGACGCCGCGCTTTGTCCAAAACGGACG
>NZ_CCBH010000090.1:0-33398 GCF_001368935.1 Novosphingobium sp. KN65.2 | reverse complement strand
TGAGCCTGGCCCCTTTTCTGGTCCGGCCATTGCGAGAAAGACCGGCTCTTTTTGCATCAGGGCAGGCTAGCCTGCCCTGATGCAAAAGCACGCTCCACTGGGGTTTGGTTGCCAAGGGAGCTATGAGGGCGGACATTGTTGTAATCGTGCCGCCAAGCTTCACATTTATGCCGGGCATCCGCCAAGCTCAAGAACCAGTTGGCATTGAGACACTCCGCCCTGATCCGGCCGTTGAATGATTCAGCGAACGCGTTGTCGGTAGGTTTGCCAGGCCTGCTGAAGTCGAGCACGACATCGTGCTGGTAAGCCCACAGGTCGAGATCCTTCGAGATGAACTCGGGTCCCTGATCGACCCTGATGCGCTGCGGCCGACCATACTGGATCGCGATCCGCTCGAGGGTTTCGACGACGTCGCTCCCCCGGTAACTGAAGCGGACATCGAGTGCCGGTGACAGTCGGGTGTAGTTATCGACGATCGACAACACCCGGATCTTGCGCCCATCGAACAACTGGTCGGACAGGAAGTCCATCGACCAGCATTCATTGGGCGCAGTTGCCGGAACCCGGTCCTCGCGCAGCTTGGCCTTCACCTTGCGCTTGGGTGTCTTGTTGCGCAGTTGCAGGCCCAGCTCCCGGTAAATCCGCCGGGTCTTCTTGTGGTTGATCTGCCATCCTTCCCTCCGCAACAGGACATGGATGCGCCGATAACCATAGCGCACCCGCGTCGCAGCAAGGTCCTTGATCCGCATTTCGAGACTGGCCTGATCGGGACGGCGGGACTTGTAGCGAACGGTTGCCCTGTTGGTCGGGAACACATCGCACGCCCGCCGTTCGGAGACACCGTAGCTGACCTGCATGTAGCCGACCAACTTACGGGCCCGATCAGGCCTTACATTTTTCGCTTGATGACGTCCTGCAGCATTTCCTTGTCGAGACTGAGGTTCGCCACCAGGCGTTTGAGCCGGCTGTTCTCTTCCTCGAGCTGCTTCAGGCGCTTCATCTCCGACGGCATCAGTCCGCCGTATTTGCTGCGCCATCGGTAATACGTCTGGATCGAGATCCCCGCCTTCCGGCAGACCTCCTCGACCGTTGTCCCGTCCTCCGCCTGCTTCAGTATGAAGGCGATCTGCTGCTCACTGAACCTGGACTTCTTCATCCCACGAATCTCCTGGCTGGCACTGGCCAAACCTAACCGAGAAATTCTCACATAAATCGGACCAGTTTGCCGGGCTCAGGTCAGTTGCCGCTGCGCAAGGCGGCCTATCGCGGGGCGCCCGTCCTCGCCGTCTTCGACAACCTGTTGCCCGATAACGCGCAAATACGTCGCCGCGTCGCGGAGCGCATTGGCGCGGAAGGCACGGATGTCTACAGCCTGCTCGCGCAAATCGGCCGCGATTGCGTCGGCGCGATGCAGTTCCTGCCCGAAGGCGAGGCCCCCGGCGCGGCGGATGCAATAGCCGGCGAGCCGCTCAACGATACGGACATCGAGGGCATCCTTGCGGACCTCAAGGGCGCGCCGCTCGGCATCGATCCCGCGCATGATTTCCGGATTTCGTTGGCAGGCGCGCAGGAGAAGACTGCATTGCTTTGGCACGACGGGCAATGGAAGCGTCCGATCGACACGACGCCCACGACGCATATTTTCAAGCCGCAACTCGGCGAGAAACCGATTTCGACGGGCATGGTCGACATGACAGCGAGCGCCGACAACGAGCACTACTGCTTGAAGCTGCTCGAAGCCTTCGGACTGCCTGTCGCGAGCACGCAGATCGCCACGTTCGGTTCGCGGCGCGTGCTGGTCGTCGAGCGCTTCGATCGCCAATGGCGGGAGGATGGCCGCTTGCTGCGCCTGCCGCAGGAAGACTGCTGCCAGGCACTCGGTTTTCCCACGACGCAGAAGTACCAGAGCGAAGGTGGCCCCACGGCCGAGGGCATCATGCATTTGCTTGAGGCCAGCGACGAGCCGGCAAAGGACCAGACGGCATTTCTCGCCAGCCAGATCATCTTCTGGATGATTGGCGCAATAGACGGGCATGCCAAGAATTTCAGCCTGTTTCTGAGGCCGAGAGGTGGGTTTCGGTTGACTCCCTTCTATGATGTGCTGTCGGTGCAGGGGGCAGTTGATCACGGCCAGCTCAACCATCGCAGCTTCCGCATCGCCATGTCGGTCGGGCGCAAGCGGCACTATCGGATGGATGAGATTGTCGGCCGGCACTTCGTGCAGACTGCAAAGGCAGCGGGCCTCGGCCCGACGATCATCCACCAGGTCGTGTCGGACATCATGGAAAAGGCAGAGGCGGGGGTCGAACAGGCGCTTGCTGCCATGCCGGCCGATTTTGCGAGCGACATACACGAAGCCGTGGCTGCTGCGTTACCGGCCCGGCTGCGCCTCCTTGAAACGGCATTCGCGGAAATCTGAGTCCGTGCGAATCGCGATCAGCCAATGGCGCTATTGGACAGGATCTGACGGTAGCCGCCAGATGCCATCGTACGTGCCAGCGCAATGTGCCGCTTGCACTGCGACTTGAGAGCCTCGTCCCGGCCGGGCCAATCGCCCTGCGCACGAGCGGGCCCAACACCATGATGCCAACGTCGCGAATGCTGAGGTGTTGGGTTGGGCGGCTCCCTCTTGTGAGTCTTGCAACGACATCACCTTGGCACATCGCGATGCCGTTAGGAGCCGTCCAACCCAACACCTCAATATGCAGGCGGATCCGTTCATCGCCGATCCAGACCCGGGCACCGCCAAAATCGATTTGCAGTTGATGGCCCGGAGGCGTTTCGAAGCGTACCGTCGCTCGCTTCTGCGCCTTCAACTCCCGGCGCCAGCGCTGAACCCGAAGCTCGACCGACCGCAGGCCAATCACGATCCCGTGCTCGCTGGCCAGCTCCTGACGCAGGACGTCGGCATTGCCGCCATGCCGGAAGAAACGTTCGCGCGGCCAGTCATCGAGCCCGTCGAATGCTGTCTTGCGCGTCGGCTTGTTGAAGGGGCCCGCACCACCCGCACGAAGATAGCGGCGGACGGTGTTGCGCGCGCAGCCAAACTCCTTCGAAAGCCGCTTGGCTCCCCAGCCCAGTTCATGCAGCCGCATCGATCGCGGCCACCTCCTCTGCCTGAAGCATTTCCTCTCCCTGCATCGACCTCAATCGTGCGGGAAACTATGAAACACTTGTCGTCATGCTGATCCGCCTGCCCATCCGCTATCCCCGAGACTGGATGACAGAACAGCCTCCATCCCCCTCGGGACAGCAATCCTACCGGTAACATTCTGCTTGAGGCAATGCGGGGTCAAATCCTCAGTTCGTTTGACAGGCAGCAAGCAGCAAGGGGCATCGGAGGATGCCGATGCGCCCAATGAATGGCGCGGGCGCGTCTGGAATCGGGAAGATGATTGATGGCGAATCGGTCATTGCGACAACTCGCTCGGTGACGCGAACCGTCATGATTACCACCGTAATCGGTTTAACGACCTTTCCCCCGGGCAGCCGAAAGCGGGGTGGCCCTATGGTAGGTTAATTCGCGAAAGGGCACTTTCGTGGGCCCGCCCCACGGTTTCCAGAGTAGCCCAGATCAGCGTGATCGTGCATGATGTTCCACGCGCACAAAGACCCTGCTTTACCAATCCGATGCGGGCCTCGTCATAGGTGTGTTGCGCTGCTCCCAAGCCTGCATCATCGGCTCAAGTTCGATTGGAATCTCCGATCGGAATGCTTCATCGAGCGGATAGTGCGGCATGGCAATCTTCACCGCTTCGAGCAGCGCATAGCCTTGGGCTTCGTCTTTCGGACGCTTGAGAGGATTGCGCTTGGCTTGCCTCGACATCCAGAGCTTGTGTAGCGCGAACCATCGCGGATCGGGCGCAACGATACGGGCTGGCGAACCGTCCCGGCAGCCCACGACCTGGTCGACCGGCCTGCCGAGGAGGAGCCATTCCTGTTCGGGAAGCGGCATCGGCCTTGGCCTGTCGGTATTGCCCAGTGCAGTATAGCGGGAAGGGGCCACCAGCAGCTCGACTTCGTAGGCCTTGGCGTTTCGGGCCTGGAAGTCGCGTTCGGTATTGATCGTGAAGGTCGAGTCCACGGCTTTGAGCATCGACCACACCAAGTCCTCATCCGCGCAATCGGCTTCGCGCACCCAAGCCAGATCAAAATCCTCGGTCTCGTCGGGCAGGGCAATCATTCCGTTGGCTTCGACCATGTAGGCAGCAATGGCATTTGTCCCGACAACCATCAGCGTGCCATCGAGGAGTTCGCGGCGATCGCATTCGCGCAGAATCGGACCGGCATCACTGGAGAGCAGCGGCAAGCGTAGCGCACGGTACAGCGCGGCGCTTTCGGCGAGAGCAGGCCGCAGACCGGCAATGCGCGCCTTCAGGGCTGTCTTGGCAGCATGGTACTCTTCGAATTGGTGCGTGTTTGCCTCGTCCATCGGACCCAGGCTCTTTCCGTTGCCGCCGCGGTCGAAGATCCGGTAGAGATAGTCCCGGCCGTTCACGGTCTTGCGGCGCAGGTCATAGGGCAAGCGCGCGAGTTCACGCTCGGCGTCGCGCCACACCTCGTAGCGCTGGCGAAGGTTGACCAGCAGCCGCGACTGCTCGGCGGAAAAGGGGCGGACGGTCGGCATGGGGGTTTATCCCACACAAAATCTAATCATGCAATATGTGGGATAAGTGGACGACAAGTGTTACGCCAAAGGTGTGCATCATTAAGTGAGATATTACATATGTTTAAGTCTAGCACCTAGTGGCCATGCCTGACCGCGGCGATGATTTCGTCGCGGTCCGCGGTCCATTGGAAGGGCTCTTGGGTTGTCGCGGCTATGCTCGGCGATGAAGCGGCTTGTGGCGGCCTGAAAATCGACCAGCGAATGAAAAACGCCGTGCTTCAGCCGGCGTTTGGCTAACTTGGCAAAGAAGCCTCCGACCGCATTCAGCCATGAGCAGGATGTCGGGGCGGAGTGAGGCCCTGGGGTCGGACAGTCATCAGGCTGCAGTTTCGACACTTGATTTGGCGTGTAACTCCTCGAACTGTTCTGGGCTCATGTAACCCAAGGCGGAACGCAACCGGCGTTGACTGCAGATGTGATCGATGAACCGTGGAAGATGGATGGCAACATCGTCGAACGTTTCGAATGCGATCGGGTAGGCAATAGCCGGACTGGCCGACGCCAGCAAAGCTGGCCCACGCGAAAGTGAAGCGCAAGTCCTACCCCAGAAATGGGGTGCTGCCGACCGGGCAGGCCGCCGCTGGGTGGCGTCGACGGAGAACCGCAACTTTGGCAGCGCGAGAACGAAGGCAGGCCAATGTTGCTTTCGACCCATTGACGGCGTTCCGAGGCCGACTTCTGTTCACCATGAGGCGACTGTCCAGTTCGAGCAGCTCTCGACTTAAACCGGCCGCTGATAGGAACGGTTCGATTGCTGCCGAAGGGGAAATTTGAGCGCCTAGCTGCCGATGCCCCGTATTGTAACGCATCGGCAGTGATCGGCCAGGATTAGGCGCGATGCCTGGCGGCCCGAGCCTAATCCAGGAACGCTCGCATGATGCGTGAACGGCTTGGGTGCTTGAGCTTGCGGAGCGCTTTCGCCTCGATCTGGCGGATGCGTTCGCGGGTAACCGAGAACTGCTGGCCGACTTCTTCCAGCGTGTGGTCTGTTGGCATGCCGATGCCGAAACGCATGCGCAGCACACGCTCCTCACGAGGCGTTAGCGATGCCAGCGTGCGAGTGATCATTTCCTTCAGGTTGGCCTGGATTGCCGCGTCCACCGGTATGACGGCGTTCTCGTCCTGGATGAAGTTGCCCAGGCTGCTGTCTTCCTCGTCGCCGATCGGCGTTTCGAGCGAGATGGGCTCCTTGGCAATTTTCAGAACCCGCTTCACTTTCTCAAGCGGCATCGACAGTTTCTCTGCCATTTCCTCCGGCGTGGGCTCGCGGCCCTGGTCATGGAGGAACTGGCGGCTCGTGCGCACCAGCTTGTTGATCGTCTCGATCATGTGGACCGGGATGCGGATCGTGCGGGCCTGATCTGCGATCGATCGCGTGATCGCCTGCCTGATCCACCAGGTCGCGTAGGTGGAGAACTTGTAGCCGCGGCGGTACTGGAACTTGTCGACCGCCTTCATCAGGCCGATGTTGCCTTCCTGGATGAGGTCGAGGAACTGCAGGCCGCGGTTGGTGTATTTCTTGGCGATCGAGATCACCAGACGCAGGTTCGCCTCGACCATCTCCTTCTTGGCAATGCGAGCTTCACGCTCCGCCTTCTGGACCATGTTGACGATGCGGCGAAACTCGGGAAGCGCCATGCCGGTAGCGGTTGCGATGTCCGAGACTTCCAACCGGATGCGCTCGGCAGGCTCAGCCTCGTTCTCGGCGAAGGCAGCCCACTTCTTGTCCTTCTTGGACATTTCGGCGACCCAGGTGTCGTCGAGTTCCCGGCCCGTATAGGCTTCCAGGAAATCGGCACGCTTCACCTTGTGGCGCTCGGCCAGGCGCAGCATCTGCCCGCCCAGCGTCGTCAGGCGGCGGTTGAAGGCGTAGAGGTTGTCGATCAGATACTCGATCTTGGTCGCGTGGAACTGCACCGATTCCACCTGTGCCGTAAGATCCTCGCGCAGTTGCAGGTACTGGTCTTCTTTTGCGGCCGGGAAATTGATACCCAAAGCCAGGGCGTCGAGCCGCTCGCTCTGCAGGCGTTCGAAGGTGCGGAACAGTTCGGTGATGAGTGCGAACTTTTCCAGCGCTTCCGGCGTAAGCGCGGCTTCCATCTGGCCGAGGGAGAGAATGTTGTCATCTTCCTCATCGTCCTCACCCCTGCGCTTGGGGATCGGATTGCCGTCCTCGTCGACTTCATCCGAGCTGTCCTCGCCGGAATCGTCATCTTCCTTGAAGGAAGGACCAGCGGTGGCTGCGGAAATCTCGCCGTCGCCTTCACTGTCTTCGCCCAGATTTTCCGGCTGGGGCTCTTTGGAGAGCATCGCGTCGAGATCGAGTATCTCGCGAAGCTGCATGTCGCCGTTGTTGAGCGCTTCGGACCACCCGATGATCGCATGGAAGGTCATCGGGCTTTCGCAGAGCCCCATGATCATCATGTCGCGGCCAGCTTCGATACGCTTGGCGATGGCCGCTTCACCCTCGCGGCTGAGCATCTCGGCGGCGCCCATTTCCTGCAGGTACATGCGGACCGGGTCGTCGGAACGCGCAAGCGAGTCGGTCTTGCGGGTCTCGCCGGGACGGCGCCGAAAGTTGCCTTCGCCGAACTCGGAGTCCGAACCGGACTCGTCATCGCGACCATCGACGGCCTCTACGCCGTCTTCATGCTCGCCTTCGTCATCGTCATCAGCATCGTTCTCGATGATCTTGACGCCCATTTCCGAGATCGCGGCCATGATATCCTCGATCTGATCGGTGGTCATCTGGTCCTGCGGCAGAGCGGCATTCAATTCCTTGACCGTGACGACGCCCTGACTTTTGGCGCGCGCGATGAACCGCTGGACCGAACCCTTGTGAAGGTCGAGAAGAGGAGAGTCGTTGTCGCCGCTGTGATCGTCGTTAGTCATGCAATCCGTTGTCGTCTCATTAGCTCTTCCATGACGATGGATCCGTCAGGACAAGGCTAGGTTATCAGATCAGTCACCTGACAAGGCCGCTGAGGAGCTACCTTTCAGGCAAGAGTTGAACCAACCCGGGTCTGTGGTTCAAGTGATGTGGCCGGGCATCAGTTCCAAGACAAAGCCGGCCCGCCCGCAGCCGGTCGAATGCGGCCAGGATCACGGCCTTCAACATAAGGCACATGCTTTCCGTTACCGATCACGATGCGATCCGGGAAAGCCGAAGGCAAGGCCATGGCCGCCTTCGGCAGCCATGGCAAAGTCCGTCAACGCTGGACCAGATTTACGGCAGACGCCTTGCCGCGCCTATCGATCTCGATCTCGAATTCAAGTTGATCGCCTTCGGAGAGCCCATGCAGACCGGAGCGTTCGACGGCGCTGATGTGTACGAACGCGTCGGGCTGGCCATCATCGCGCACAATAAAGCCAAAGCCCTTGGCGCCGTTGAAGAACTTGACCGTGCCGGTAGCCTTCTCGCCAGTCGACTGCCGTGGAGCCGGGGCCCGTTCGCGACGTTCGGCGACGATGACCTCACCGACGATGGACAAATCCGACGCGGAAACCTTGCCGTTGCGCTCGACCAACTGGAATTCCAGCTGCTGGCCTTCAGCCAGCGTTTCAAGACCGGCGGACTGCACGGCACTGATGTGCACGAAGGCATCGTCGCCGCCACTCTCAAGCTGGATGAAGCCGAAGCCCTTGTCCGGGTTGAAGAATTTCACGGTGCCACGACCCTGACCGACAACCTGGCCTGGCCCACCACGCGAACCGCCGCCGCCAAAACCGCCACCGCGTGATCCACCAAAACCGCCACGCTGGCCGCCGCCGAAGCGATCCCCGCCACCGCCGAAGCGATCCCCGCCACCGCCGAAGCGATCGCCGCCGCCGCCGAAGCGATCATTGCCACCGCCCCAGCGATCATCACCGCCACCAAACCGGTCGCGACCATTGCCGCGATTTCCCCTGTCGAATGCCATCTTTTTAAACACCTTAAGCTACGCTCGAAGAAATTCGTCCTCACGCGTGAACGTAGCACGCAAGGCCGCAGAATCCGTTTCAGGATGCAGGGACATATGGCGATAGCAGCGCAGCGCCCACTTGGCGACCAGAGATCTGCGATCGGATCGATGTATGACATGCAGGCGGCACTGTCGTGGCGATGGATGGCCGCTGCGGGCGACCCTTCTTTGCTGTCCCGAGGTCCGATCTGTCGAAGGGTAGGCGGACGCAAACCCGGACATGTGCGACCCGCGGATCAGCAGGAGATGAGCTTTGGGGATATCAGTTTCCGTTCCGCCCAGTTCCTTGTGAGTTGCGTTGCCGGCGCAGATATAGGGGCCGCCCATAGAACGTCGCGACCATGGTCGTCGGGATTTGCAGGGCGTCGTCGGAGCAAGGACAGGCCAATTCTCCCAATTGAGATGGCGATTGGCGTGAGGGAAGACCGGTCCCGCAAGCGGCGTTTTGCGGGAGGGATATCTGCCGGTTCTGACATTCACAGGTCTACACGGTCAGCACCCGTACGCTCGATCCGCCTGCTGGCGCTCAACCGAGAGAACGCGTTGTTCGCTGGCTCCGATCAAGGCTGCGGCAACCGGGCGGTCATCGCCAGGCTCATCGAGAACGGCACGATCTCTGGTATGAACCCGCACGTGAGGCTGGGTGAGACGCTCACGAAATTGCCCGCAGGTCATCCCGCCGACGGCGTCGGCGTCGGCGAACTCTTGCCCCGGACAGCTGTGAGCTGAAACACTGCTTGCGCATCAAGCTGCGCGCAGGACCAAAATTTCCCAATGGTCTGAGTGCCCATTGCTTTCATGTTTGGTGCGATCGGTTCCATGGCACTGCCCGACCCGTACAAAGGTTCCTTCCGTGCAGCCACTGAACGGTACCGTTGCGATCACGGTGAAATCAGGAGGTTCGCTACAGTTTTCAATCAGTCGCTGACGCAACCGAAGATTTGGTCAATAGGATAACCGTCTCGAACGATCGGGGAATCCAGAACGATGTAGCTGAAATATTTCTCTATTACCGAGTCCTTTTCGAGAAGAACCTCAATGATCCGCTGATAATGGCTTACGCTTCGCGTGATGATTTTGAGAAGGTAATCGTATCCGCCACTAACGTGATGACATTCAACGACTTCCGGGATCTTCCGCACGCAGTTGAGAAAGCGTTCAAAATCTGCGATGCGGTGATCTGTTAAAGTGACTTCCGTGAAGACCATCAGATAGTCACCCAGCCTGTCGAGATCAACGCGGGCACCGTAGGACTTGATATATCCCAATTCCTCGAGATTTTTCAGGCGACTGAGGCAAGGACTGGCGGAAAGTCCGATCGCATCGGCCAGCCGAACGTTCGTGGCGCGGCCATTCTTCTGAAGATAGGATAGTATCTTGAAGTCTAGCCGATCGAGCTTTCCCACTATCTTTCTCCATTGCGTCACGTGATGATGGTCTGTTTCTCGTTACCATCGGCAGCATGTGTCGATCGGTCTACCAGAAATTCTGCCGCATTTTATTCTGCCGGTGACGGCGAAAGGATGAGAAAACGCCTTCAATCGCGCTGTGAAGGGAGGATTTTATGCTGCACGGTATCGTACTGGTTTGGCGAACCTTGCGGAGATTAGTGCTGATGACCGGCAAGCCTGACATTTCCATCGTCCTGGGCGTTTCGATCGTATCTGTACCCAGTGCTACGAGGTCTATAATACCAGCACTGTCCCTGACCCTGCTCGATGCATGATGATGCTATGGCAGAATTTGGCGACCTGAAAACGCGGGATGAAACATCGAGTATCCTGATCAAGCGCAGATGACGGAAGTACACGCGATGCAACTCGACCGGATTGACCTGAAGATCATTCGCAGACTTCAAGAAGAAGGCCGGATCACGAACGTGCAGCTGGCCGAGGCTGTTGGCCTGTCCCCGAGTCCTTGCCTTGCGCGCGTAAAGAGGTTGGAAACAGCGGGGATCATCATAGGATATGAAGCGCAGTTCGATCTCGCAAAACTCGGCGATTTCGTGACGGCCTATGTCCAGATTATCCTGAAAAATCACAGACGGGCCGACGCGGAAAGATTTGAAAAGGCAGTTGTCCGCCATCGGGAAGTTGTCGAGTTTCACATGGTCAACGGGAAGTTCGACTATCTCATGAAGATTGTTGCGGCAGGCTATGACGGGCCGGCACGCATCCTGGAAGAACTCTGGCAAGCCGATCTGGGAATGCAAAGCTATTCGCTCTTCATTGTGTCCGGAATGCCGATTCGTAATGGGCCATTGTCGATTGCCTCCTGACATTCGGCGGAGTGGCTCTGCTGGACGAGAATATTCCACGCATTATGGCGATGACAGCATCATTCCCTGCTGATCGCGAATTAGCATTAGCCTTCTCAGACAATCGCAACCAAGGTTGGAAGGCAAATGTTCAGACCTAAATTCATCAGCTTCGACTGCTATGGCACCATGATCAACTTCATCATGGGGCCCACTGCGCGCGAGATATTCTCTGACCGGGTCGCCCCCTCCCTGATGGACAGCTTCATCGACTCCTTCCGCGCCTATCGCCTCGACGAGGTACTGGGTGCCTGGAAGCCCTTTTTCGATGTCATTGCCAACTCGATCGATCGTGCGTGTCGCAAGCACCGCATCTCGTACGAGATGAGAGATATCGAGGCGCTATATGCAGCCGTGCCGACATGGCAGCCTCATGCTGACGTTCCCGGTCCGTTGGGTCGGATTGCGGAGGAGTATCCTCTCGTCATCCTTTCCAACAGTATGGTCGATCTCATCCCGCATAGCGCGCGTAACATCGGCGTGCCTTTCCACGCGGTGCTGACGGCTGAAGAAGCCGGTGCCTATAAGCCCCTGATGAAGCCGTTCGAATATATGCTCGATCGGTTGGGCTGCGGTCCCGAAGACATGATGCATGTCTCCTCCAGCCCCCGCTACGACTTGATGACGGCCCACGATCTGGGATTTGGCGCCAAGATTTTCGTAGACCGCGGACACGAGCCGCCAACGGATCGTTATGGTTTCACCCGCATCGAGGATTTCAGCGAATTGCCAGCCTTGTTGGGACTTTGAGGACACGCCCGACGCGCATCATCCAGGGAGGGGCAAGTGAGATTGGATCCGATTGATCTGCAGATCATGACCGAACTCGAGAAGAACGGTCGCATGACCAATTCGCGTCTTGCAGAAAAAGTGGGCCTTTCACCAAGTCCCTGCTTGGCGCGCGTCGGTCGGTTGGAGCGAGCCGGTTATATCGTCGGATACAGGGCTCGGCTCAATGTTGCCAAGATCGCCGAATTGGTGACTGTGTTCGTTGAGATCACGCTTCAGGACCGGAGCAGGTCGACTGTGTCGCGGTTCGAGCAGAAGCTGAAAACGATCGATGAGCTTTGCGAATGCGCGCGCGTTAGTGGTGACTGCGACTACATCCTCAAGTTCGTGACGCGGTCGGTGACGCACTATTCCGAAACGATTATGAAAATCGTCGAGGAGAGCGGGCTGGTCGATCGATATTTCAGTTACTTCGTCGTCCGCAGCTTCGATCTTGGTGAGCGGGGCTTTCTTGACCGCATCCAATTGGCCGATTGATTGCCAGTCGAAAAAATGTCCCGGCAGGCTTTGATCCTTGGCTGATCCCATCGGCTGACAGCACGAATTCAGCACATCTTAGGGTGCGTCTCGACCTAGTTACGGGTCAGTCAGCGAAAGCGCGGTAAGTCGGCCTGCTGACCGCTTCTTCGCTTAAAAACATAGGTAAAAAGATGCTCATTGATCCTACGCTCACGACCCAGCCGCCGCAACTCACGGTGGCCGATGCGGAATCATTGGCCCAGCGCATCTATGGACAAGACCTGAAAGCCCACGAACTCACCGGTGAGCGCGATCGCAATTTTCGGATGGATGCCGTAGATGGCAGCCAGTATCTTCTGAAGGTGTCCAATCCGGCTGAGTCCCCGGAAATCGTAAACCTCCAGACGTGCGTCCTCGATCATCTTCGCCGGAATGCACCGACGCTAAATGTGCCCCATCCGGTAAAAACTGTCGACGGCATCTATGAAACGCCGATCGAGTTGGCGGATGGACGGGCAACGACCTTGCGCATGTTGACCTTCTTGCCGGGAATGCCGATCAGTTCATCCGTGCGTTCGACAACACAGCGTCAGGAGCTTGGGCGATGTCTTGCGCGGCTCGATCTGGCACTCCAAGGTTTCAGCCACCCGGCAGCCCAACACGATCTGCTGTGGAACGTTGCGTCGGCGCATCGTCTTAATGGCATGATCGAAAAGATATCCGATCCTGAGCGCCGCGCCCTGGTTCAGGAGTTCATGACGCACTACGAAGCGACCACATTGCCAAAGCTGGCTTCGCTTCGAGCGCAGGTCATCCATAACGATTTCAATCTTGGCAATGTCCTGGTCGATCCGGTCCAGAACGACGAGGTCATCGCAGTCATCGATTTCGGCGACGTGGTCTATGGACCGCTCGTTGGCGAAATTGCGACCGCCGCCGCCTATCAGCTTGGCAATGGCGACGATCCCATGCGCAGCGCCGCAGAGATGATCGGCGCCTATCATGAGTTGCTCCCGCTGGGAAATGCGGAGCTGGAGGTCATCTTCGATCTCATTGTCGCGCGGTTGGTCGTCACCGTTCTGATCACGGAATGGCGCGCCGAGCGCTATCCGGAAAACCGTTCCTACATCATGCGGAACAACGACCTCGCCTGGACGGGGTTGACGCATATAGCCAGCTTCTCTCGCAACGAGGGCAGCCAAAAGTTGCTGCAATTCTGCTCATCAGGAGTTCAATAATGACGATTGTGGATATGTCGTCCGTCAATGCCTTCGTCCCAGGGCGCGCCGAACTGACCGCGCATCAAGCCAGCATGATCGAGCAGCGTGATCGCCTGCTGGGTCCGGCCTATCGGCTTATGTATCAGAAGCCTCTCCACTTTGTGCGAGGCGAGGGTGTTTGGCTCTATGATCCCGATGGCCGCCGCTATCTCGACACGTACAACAACGTCGTGTCGCTGGGCCACTGTCATCCCGACGTGGTCGAGGCGATAACGAAGCAGGTCGCGACGCTCTGCACGAATACGCGCTACCTGCACGAAACCATACTGGAACTTGCCGATGGACTGCTCTCAACCGTCAGCGGCGGTCTGTCGCACATGATGCTGACGTGCTCGGGAAGCGAAGCAAACGATCTTGCCTATCGCATCGCGAAGGTTCGCACCGGCGGCACTGGCATTATCATCACTGAGACAGCCTACCACGGCATCACGGACACCGTATCGCAGTTCTCGCCGACACTGGGCGAAGCCGTTCCTCTTGGCGCCCACGTCCGCACCGTAAAGGCTCCTGCTGCTTATCGAAGCGGTCCGAATGTAGCCGATCGTTTCAGGCGCGACGTCGAGGCGGCGATCGCCGATCTCAAGCGCCACGGCATAAAGCCTGCCATGCTGATCGTGGACTCCATTTTCACCAGCGACGGAATCCTGCCGGAAGAGCCAGGCTTCCTGAAGGGGGCCGTCGAAGCGATCCGTGACGCCGGCGGCATTTTCGTCGCCGATGAAGTCCAGCCCGGATTTGGTCGCACCGGCAACCATATGTGGGGCTTCCAGCGGCATGGAGTCGATCCCGATATTGTCACCCTGGGCAAGCCGATGGGTAACGGACAGCCAATCGCTGGCCTGCTGACGCGACACGATGTCGTAGAGAAATTCGGGAGAAGTTCGCGTTATTTCAATACGTTTGCGGGCAACACCGTGTCTTGCGCAGCAGCAGTAGCGGTGCTGCAAGTCATCCGGCGCGACAAGATCATGGACAACGCGCGAGAGGTCGGAGCCTATCTTCTGGAGAAGGTCTCAGCGCTTCGTTCACGCCATGAGTGCATGGGGCACGTCCGTGGAGCGGGACTCTTCGTCGCTGCAGACATCAACGCCGAGAAGGCAATGCAGATCAGCAGCGGTGCGCTCACCGCCAGCGTTGTGAATGCGATGCGGGATGACGGTGTCCTCATCAGCGCCTGTGGTGAGGATCACAATATCCTCAAGATCCGCCCGCCGCTGATTTTCACCAGGGACAATGTCGATCACTTCGTCGAAGTGCTGGACAAGGCGCTGGAGGCATCGACCAGGTAACTGTCTAACTGGTCCAAACATTGCGTCCGGCCGCCGCAAGCTTGCAACGGCGGCCGGGCTGAAAGATTGATGGTCCGATCAACAGGCGCAGGTGCCGGCGAACCAAGCGCTTCAAGAAATCCGAGCGATTGTCGGAGAGTCGCTGGCATCACCTAACCGATGCCTTACTTCGTCGTCCGAGATATTCCAGGTACCAGCCAAGAGACCTCGAGATCCGAATAGCGATAGCGCCAGGGCTGTGTTCGAACTGTCCTTTGCAAGCTCGGTCAGTCGTTCCGACAATGGATCTTCGACTTTGCCGTTTTGTCCGCGCAGGTGATCGAACCACGCCTTGAGCGATGCAATGATTGAGGGGCAGGGACGATCCAGTTCACGATTGGCTTCAAGCGTTGCGAGCCAGCGTTGCGGGATCTTCTGACTGCCGTCCATGGCGATCTGGATTAGGCGGTGCTTGAGGGCAGAGTTGGCAAAGCGGTCGAGCAGCGAGGATGCATAAGCGGCCAGGTCCTGGCCAGGAGATGCGCAAATCGTCGGTGCGGCTTCATCCCGCATGAGCCTTTCGACAATTGGACGGAGGTTCGGATCATCGATCGCTTCATGAACGTATTCGTGCCCCGCTCGCAGGCCCAAATAGGCCAGCGCAGAGTGGGCACCGTTCAGCATGCGCAGTTTTGCCGTCTCGAACGATGACACATCCGCGACCAATTGCGCGCCGACGTTCTCCCAACGCGGGCGTCCGCTCGCAAAATCGTCTTCGATGACCCACTGACTGAATGGCTCCGTGAAGACGGCCGCGCGATCTTCCACGCCAATGCGGTCAGCAAGCTCCACTTTGTCGGTATCGGTGGAGGCAGGTACGATGCGGTCGACCATGGTCGAAGGGCAGCGGCATTCGTTATCGAACCAGGCAAGCAGATCAGGCGCCCGGGCTTCGAGATATTGGCGCATAAGGCGCTTCAATTGCCGGCCATTGTGCGAGAGATTGTCGCAGCTGAGCAGGGTAAGCCCCTCACCGCCTGTAGCATGGCGGATCCGCATGGTGGCGGTGAGATAGGGATAGAAGCTGGTAGCGTCCGCAAGTGCGAAATCGAGAGTGCCCTCCTGAGTCTGGCAATATCCCTTCTCGGTAACGGTGAATGTAACGATACGGGTTTGGGGCGATGCGAGTTGCCGGATCAATCGGTCGCTCTCGCCAGCCGCCAGGAGCACGTCTCGCACTGCGCCGACAAGGCGTGACTTCATGCTCGTTCCTGAGCGCTCGGTAACAGTGTAGAGGCCGTCCTGGGGATTCATTTCCAGCGAAACGCCGGCTGATCGCAGCGAGACACCAAGGATCATCCAGTCCCTGTCGCCGGCATCCATGGCCCTGTCAGTATACCAGGCTTGATGCGCACGGTGGAATGCGCCGATTCCGAAATGGACGATCCCTGTCGCCTGCGCATCCCGATCGTATCCGAAGCGATTCTCGACGCGAATATGCTGCAGCGTGGAGCGACAAGCTCTTTCTGGATGGTGGTTCACAGCTTGTAGGCCTTCTTGGCGAGATTGTAGGCAAGGTCCTGAGCCAGTTCAGCCGCCTCCCAGTCGCTCATGCGATGCTCCGCCACCAGTTCAGCGAGGAAGCCGCAATCTATGCGGCGGGCAAGATCGTGCCGGGCCGGGATGGAGAGAAAAGCGCGTGTATCGTCGTTGAAGCCGACGGTATTGTAGAAACCGGCCGTCTCCGTCGTCGCCTTGCGGAAGCGTCGCATGCCCTCGGGGCTGTCGTGGAACCACCAGGCCGGGCCCAGTCGCAGGCACGGATAATGTCCTGCCAGAGGTGCCAGTTCGCGCGAATAGACGCTTTCGTCCAAGGTGAAGACGATAAGCGTGAAGTCCGACCGGTTGCCGAAGCGGTCGAGAAGGGGTTTGAGGGCGGACACGTACTCGGTACGCGAAGGAATGTCCGCACCCTTGTCCCATCCGAAACCCTCGAAAAGGGCTCGATTGTGATTGCGATAGGCCCCGGGGTGGAGTTGCATGACGAGCCCGTCTTCCAGGCTCATGGCCGCCATCTCGGTTAACATCTGTGCGCGGAAGAGCTCGGCGTCTGCCGGACTGCAGTCCTTCTTTGTAACGCGCGCAAACAGGGCTTGCGCTTCATCAGCCGACAGGTCAGCGGTTTGTGCAGTCGGATGTCCATGATCGGTGCTCGTCGCGCCCATTTTCGCAAAGAATGCCCGGCGCTTGCGGTGCGCAGTGAGATATCCTGTCCAGGAATGGCAATCCTCATCGGTCAGTTCCGACAACCTGGCCAGGTTGTCGTGAAAGCCTTCGAACTGAGGATCGACGACGGGGTCGGGACGATAGGCGGTGATGACGCGCCCAGACCAGCCCGAATCGCGAATGGCCTGATGGTGTTCGAGCCGATCTAGCGGCCCTTCCGTGGTCGCGATGACTTCGATGTTGAAACGTTCGAAAAGCGCCCGGGGCCGAAAGGCGTCCGTGGCCAGTTTGGCGGTGATCGTGTCGAAGTACAGATCGCTGGTCCGCGCATCGAGGATCACGTCGATGTCGAATGCTTCTGCGAAGACCCAGTCAAGCCATATGCGCGAAGGCGTCCCACGGAACAGGTGGTATCGTTCAGCAAAGAGACGCCAGGCCTCGCGCGGATCGGCATCAGACTTGCCAATGCCAAGATCTTGCAGGCCCACACCTTGTGAATAGAGCATCCGGAACACGTAGTGATCAGGGGCAAGGAGCAGATCCGTGGCGTTGCCAAAAGCCTCATTCGCGGCAAACCAGCGTGGGTCCGTATGCCCGTGCGGGCTGATAATCGGCAGTGAAGCGATGCTTTGATAAAGCTCTCGGGCGAGTGCGCGAGTGGACGGATCGGCAGGCAGCAACCGGTCGGGATGCAATTCGAGTGTTCTGGTCATGTCATTCACCGTACAAGTGGTGCATCAATGTGGCGGTATGTCATTGCCTGGCGCGCTCTATTCATGCCTGTCCTTCGTTCGCCATAAATGGGTTTTCCAGTGTGGCAATGAAGCCGTTGAGAGTGGGGCCGCCCAGGCTCGATGCAACATGAGGAATCATGAGGTGGCTTCCCTGAAGGGGACGATCCTGGATTTCGCCCATATCGCCATCTCGAATATTGGTCAAACCAGTTACAATCCTATTGACAGACCAATGTGTCGATGTCAAGAAATTGGGTTCATACCAGTCTACCGTTCCGAGGGAAGTGGCCAACATGAGAATTGAGTCTGCCAGGGTAATTGTGACGTGCCCGGGACGGAACTTCGTTACGCTTAAGATATTCACGGACCAAGGCGTTTACGGAATCGGGGACGGCACCCTCAATGGACGTGAGACTGCTGTCGTTGCGTATCTCGAGGATCACGTCATTCCATGCCTGATCGGCATGGATCCACGCAGGATCGAGGATATCTGGCAATACCTGTACCGCGGAGCATACTGGCGACGCGGGCCGGTTACCATGCGGGCGATTGCGGCGGTCGACATGGCGCTATGGGATATCAAGGCCAAGATGGCCGGGATGCCCCTGTATCAACTGCTGGGTGGGCGCTGTCGCGATGGCGTGATGGTCTATGGTCATGCCAATGGTTCCGATATTGGTGAGACAGTTGAGGCGGTTGGCCACTATATCGACATGGGCTACAAGGCGATACGCGCGCAAACCGGAGTTCCCGGCATCAAGGATGCCTATGGGGTCGGGCGCGGGAAGCTCTACTACGAACCGGCCGACGCAGCGCTTCCGTCGGTGACCGGCTGGGATACGCGCAAGGCGTTGAACTATGTGCCCAAGCTCTTCGAGGAGCTGCGCAAGACTTACGGTTTCGATCACCATCTGCTGCACGACGGTCATCACCGTTATACGCCGCAGGAGGCGGCCAATCTTGGCAAGATGCTGGAGCCTTACCAGCTTTTCTGGCTGGAAGATTGCACTCCGGCCGAGAACCAGGAAGCCTTCAAGCTCGTCCGTCAGCATACCGTTACCCCACTGGCCGTGGGAGAGATCTTCAATACGATCTGGGATGCCAAGGACCTCATCCAGAACCAGCTCATCGATTATATCCGTACAACGGTAGTCGGGGCAGGCGGGATCACGCACTTGCGTCGGATCGCAGACCTGGCATCTCTTTACCAGATCCGCACCGGCTGCCACGGTGCCACCGACCTGTCGCCGGTTACGATGGGATGTGCGCTGCATTTCGACACCTGGGTCCCCAACTTCGGTATCCAGGAGTACATGCGCCACACCGAGGAAACGGACGAGGTCTTCCCGCACGATTACCGTTTCGACAAGGGCGAACTGTTTGTCGGCGAAACTCCGGGGCATGGCGTGGACATCGACGAGGAACTCGCCGCGAAGTACCCCTACAAGCCAGCTTACCTGCCGGTCGCACGGCTGGAAGATGGCACGATGTGGAACTGGTGAGGTCGCTGATCGGGAATGACTGAAGTGCGCAGGATCGTCTGCCTCGGCGAATGCATGCTGGAACTCTCGCGCAATCCGGGAGGAGGAGACGGCTGGCGCATGGGATTTGGGGGGGACACTCTCAACACGGCTGTGCATCTGGCACGGTCCGGGCATCGGGTGTCCTACATGACTGCACTGGGCAGTTGTCCGTTCAGTGAGAACCTGCGTCGTGCCTGGGAGAGCGAAGGGATCGATTGCAGCCTTGTCGTGACCCACCCTACGCGTCGGCCCGGGATCTACGCGATCTCGACCAACGATGAAGGTGAGCGCAGCTTCACCTATTGGCGAGACAGCAGCGCAGCGCGGGCCATGTTCGAGATTTCCGAGATCGAAGAGGCAATCGCCAAAGCCGAAACTGCCGATCTTTTCTATTTCTCGCTGATCTCGATGGCGATCCTTCCGCCACAGGGCCGCAGGGATCTGATTCTTCTGGCGAAGGCGGTGCGAGAGAAGGGGGGGCTTGTTGCTTTCGACAGCAACTATCGGCCCGTCCTTTGGGAATCGCGCTATGCCGCGCAGTACTGGCGTGACCAGGCCATTGCGCTCGCCAATATCGGGCTGCCGACGTTCGACGACGAGGCAGAGCTGTGTTCTGCGCGAGACGAAGGTGAAGTGGCCGCGCATTGGCGAGGGCTCGGCTGCGAAGAAGTGATCGTGAAGTTGGGCGCGCGGGGATGCCTTTTGCCCGATGGGAATTCCTGTCCGGTGCCCAAGACGGTGTCGCCTGTCGACACGAGCGGTGCAGGGGATGCCTTCAATGCCGGCTATCTGGCTGCGCGCATCGGCGGCGGATCTGTGCTTACTTCCGCGTTGGCCGGCCATGCACTCGCCGGCTGGTGTGTCATGCATCCTGGGGCGATTCCGCAGTTTCATCAATCGGCGCCATATGGGCGCAACGAGCCGAATCCCCCGGTAGCGGTGCCGCAGTAACCCCCCGATCCAGCGGGACCGGATCGCACTGCCTGTACGAGAGAAACGAGACGAGGGAGATGGTCTTGATTAAACACGATAGCCTGGCCTGGATGGCCCTTGCCGGAGCCTGCCTGTTTCCTTCGACAACACCGGCGGTGGCTGCGTCTCAAGCGCAGCAAGCCCAAGGCAATCGTACTGTCGTCGAACTCGGGGACGGATGGCGCTTTCGCAAGGGAGACATTCCCGCACAATCGCCCGAGTTTGACGATCGAGACTGGTCGAATGTCACGGTTCCGCACACATGGAACAGGGTGGGCGATTATGATGCCGCCGCCCAAGTGGCCGGTTCCTCGGGCCGTCAGCTCGACAAGTATATGGGCGTGGCGTGGTATCGCCTCTCCTTTGTTCCTCCGGCGGCAGGACCCGACAAGAGAATTTGGCTCGAATTCGATGCGGCAAGCCGCACAGCCGAAGTGTGGCTCAACGGCAAGCGATTGGGTGCACATGCCGGCGGGTTCTCGCGTTTTCGCTTCGATGCTACCGATGCGATCAACAAGGGAGGCCGCAATTATCTGGCGGTCCGGGTAGACAATAGTGAGCCTCAGTCGGGCAATGCGACCGCGGATACACTCCCACTGGCAGGGGATTTCTTCGTCCAGGGCGGTCTCTATCGGCCCGTGCGGTTGATTGTTACCGATGCTGCGCACTTTAGCATGGACGATTTTGGCGGACCCGGGATCTATGCCCGGACGAAGAGCATCGCGTCCGGCACGGCTACGGTCTCCGTGGCGGCCAAACTTGCCAGTGAACTTACGGGGCCGCTGCAAGGCAGTGTCGTGACGCGGCTCGTTGCCGCGGACGGCAAGATTGCCGCTCGCTCGGTTTCACCGATCCTTTTGCAAAGCGGTGGAAGGGTAGAGGTCTCGCAGGAACTCACGGTGCCCGATGCGCACCTTTGGCAGGGGACCGAAGACCCCTATCTCTATTCGCTGGAGACCGAACTGCGCGATGGCAAGGGACGGTTGCTTGACCGTACCGAACAGCCCCTTGGGATCCGGCAGTTCCGGATCGATCCTGACAAGGGCTTCTTCATAAATGGAGAGCACGTGGCGCTCCACGGCGTGGGGCTCCACCAGGACAGCATGGAAGCCGGCTGGGCGATGACAAAATCGCAGATTGCCGATCGTTTTGCGACCATACGCGACATGGGCGCGAACACCATCAGGCTGACGCACTATCAGCATGGCCAGCCCATTCATGACCTTGCAGATCGATATGGCCTCGTTCTCTGGGACGAGATCGCGCTTGTCACGGCCTGGACGCTGGACAAGGCGCAGGGTGCCGCGCCGCCCGAGATCATGGCTCAGGCCCGGCAGCAACTGGTCGAACTGATACGCCAGAATTACAACCATCCCTCGGTCGCACTCTGGGGCATCGCCAACGAAGTCGATTTCGGGCCGATGCGCCCGGATTTTCTCGGCCGTGGTCTGAGGGTAAGTCCGAGCGACCCCACCCCGATGCTGGAAGAGCTCGCGGCTATTGTGCGCAATGAAGACCCGGATCGCGCCTCGACCCTTGCCACGTGCTGTGAAGACCGTGGAATGCCGGATGTGCCGATAGTCGCCAATGCCGTTCCTGTCTCAGGGGGCAACCGTTATTTCGGATGGTACTACGGCAAGCCCGAGGAAGTGGGGCCGCATTTCGATGCCTTGCATGCAAAACGGCCCTCGCAGCCTCAGGCGATCACGGAATACGGGGCGGGTGGAGCGCTTTCGATCCATACGGATAACCCGCTTGGTGGCCCCTTCGACATGGGTGGGCACGACCAGCCGGAGGAATACCAATCCTGGTTGCATGAGAAAACTTGGCCGATCCTGGAGAAGCGACCGTACCTGTTCGCCAGTTGGCTGTGGAACGCATTCGATTTCGCGACGGTGACCCGAACGGAAGGAGATGCCAAGGACATCAACACCAAGGGTCTGGTCAGCTATGATGGACGAACCCGCAAGGACGCGTTCTATTACTACCGCGCGCACTGGTCAGGCCAGCCCACCGTTCATGTGAATGGCCGCCGCTACGTTCAGCGGGCCTATCCCACGATCGACATCAGCGTCTACAGCAACGCCCCTCGTACCAAGCTGTTCCTGAACGGCAAGGAGCTGGGTGAGCAGGGCGAGTGCGACAACCTGGTCTGTGTCTGGTCCGACGTGCGGCTGAGTGCAGGCACGAACCGGGTCGAGGCAGTGGGAAGCTTTGCCGACAAGGACGTGCGCGATGCCGTTACCTGGAACCTCGATGCTTCGAGAGCCAGCGCCTATTATATCGATAGCGGCGCGCTTGTCGCTGCAAGGGGTTACGGATCGGATACGTTCTTCAAGGGTGGAAGCGCCGGGTCGACCGACCAGCATCCGCGTGGACGACCTGCTGTTCTGGCACCCATAGTGCCCGATGAGGAGCATGCGCAGCTTGCCACCTTCCGAGAAGGCGACTTCAGTTATCGTCTCCCGGTGGAACCGGGCCGTTACAGCATAACGCTGCGTTTCGTTGAGCCCAGGGTTGCTCCGGGAGAGCGCGTCTTCGATGTGAAAGCCAACGGAAAGACCGTTCTTGCCGGCTTGGATGTGGCCAGGGAAGCAGGGGCGCCATCCACGCTGGTTGCTCGCACGGTCACGGTGGATGTCACTGGAAACGCGCTCGATCTGCAGTTCGTGCCACGCGAGGGCGATGCAATCGTCTCGACCATTGAAGTGCGCCCAAGCGCCTAATTCTCTGGCATTGGAAGTAGGAAATCATGACCATCTTCAAGGGTAAGCTGCGCTGGTGGATGATCGGGCTGGTCACGCTGGGTACGATCATGAACTATCTGGCGCGCTCCACGCTCTCCGTCGCAGCGCCGACGCTCAAGGATGAGTTCGGCATGACGACGGAGCAGTATAGCTGGGTCGTGCTGGCGTTCCAGGCGAGCTATACCGCCATGCAGACAGTGGCTGGGGCCTTGCTGGACTCAATGGGAACACGGCTTGGCTTCTTCATCTTCGCGATGGGGTGGGCTCTGGCCAACATGGGGCATGCCTTAGCCACAGGCTGGCCGAGTCTGGCGGCATTCCGCGCAGCACTTGGCGCCACTGAAGCCGCAGCCATTCCGGCAGGGGCGAAAGTGACTTCCGAATGGTTTCCCGCGCACCAGCGCCCACTGGCCACCAGTTGCTTCCAGATGGGCACAAGCGTGGGTTCGATGCTGGCGCCACCGCTTGTCGCCTTTTGCATCCTGTGGTGGGGTTGGCAGGAAGCGTTCCTGATTACCGGCGGTCTCAGCGTCGCATGGGCCTTGTTGTGGTGGTTCGGTTACCGCAAGCCGGAAGACCATCCCGCGATAACGCCCGGTGAGCTGGAAGAGCTGAAGAAGAACGAACAGGGCATCGAGGGAGAAGTGCGTCCGGCAACGCGCGGTGCAGTTCTCCGAAGCCGCGGTTTCTGGGCAATCGCCGTGCCGAGGTTTCTGGCCGAACCGGCATGGCAGACCTTCAACTTCTTCATCCCGCTCTATCTCGTCTCGGTCTGGGGGTTGAACTTGCGCGATATCGCGCTCTGGGCCTGGCTTCCCTTCTTGGCAGCCGACTTCGGTTCACTGGCCGCCGGTATTCTGCCCAATGCGCTGATGCGGCGTGGGGCGGGAATGATTGCGTCGCGCAAGGTGACGATGACCGTCGGCGCCTTGTGCATGATCGGCCCGGCCTGCATTGGTCTCGCCGTTTCCCCAGGGCTTGCGATCGCTCTCTTCTGCGTCGGCGGCTTCGCCCACCAGATGTTGAACGGTGCGCTCATCACCTTGTGCGCGGATATATTCGACACGCGAGCTGTGGGAACCGCCAGCGGCATGGCCGGTTCCATCGCCTGGATCGGGGGCATGCTGTTCACCTTCCTCATTGGCCAGAGCGCCGACCAGTTCGGGTACGCCCCCCTGTTCGTAGCGCTCGGTTGCCTGGACCTCGTAGGGGCGTGCGTCCTCTGGGGCCTTCTGCGGTCTTCTCCGAAGTCCCCGGACGGTTCGAACGGAAGGGCCGAACTGGGCTGAGCCGCGTAAGGCAGATTAGGCTGCACGGAGCGCGATCAAAGGGAGCGGCTCAGATTGGACGCAGCTGTCGCTTCGAGCGCTCCTGCGGATCTGTCGATGGCGGTTGCGCAGTCCATATGACCGGCTCCCGTTGCCCCTCGCAAACTATCAGTCGGCAAACGTGGGTATGCCTTATCGCATCGGGCGTCAAAGGACTGCGGACAGGCGATCCGGCTTCCAGGCAAGTGCGTCTGCCGCGTCGTCCGGATCGTTATCGGGTCCGGCGTCGACCGCCTTGGGGAGCTACGGTGACACCGTCAGCGCAGAACGTCCCGACACACGGGGCCAGCGTCCTTCGGGGTAATCGGCTTCATCTTACAGGACTTGCCACGTGGCAAGCGCCGGTATCCTTCTCCAGCGGGGCGTGCGCCCGAGGCCGCGATAAGCCCGCGGGCAAGCGTCACCGATGCACTGTCCCGACCTGCCCATGGCTGGCCCAAGCGGCTTCAAGGGTTGGAAATGGTGTTGCTGGTGTCGAAGAAAAGCAGTCGCTCTCTGGCCGGCCACGGCGCCGGGCGCAGATCGTCCGCAATCATCGTTAGCCGGGGCATGCCTGCATCGAATTGGGGGAAAACAGCGCCGGGCGCGTTCGGTGATCCGGTGCGCGCAAAGGCGATCAGGGCCGTGACCATCTTTTCGCTGATTTGCCGGTCCTTCGCGGTCCAGTCGCGGGTATGGCGGTAGCGATTGAAACTGTCGAGCGTGCCGAGCCAGAAGGGAACTTCCGAGGTATGATAGGCGCCGGCGCTGGCCGGATCGAGGTCCGAGAATGTAACGCCAGGCGCAAAGGAATGGGGGCGGGCGAACTCATACGAGAATACCGGCGCATGACCGTGCGCCTTCTGCAGGGATGCCCACGCGAACATGCCCAGTGCAACCGTATTGTCGCGGTCTGCAAGCCGGGACTGTGCTTTCGCCTCGGCGTCGTTCGTCGCCGGATAAAGCTCGAGAAACTTCGTCGCGCGATCGCCGTACTGTGCCTGTGCCTTGGCCATGTATTCGGTCAGTCCCCCTACCGGCCCCATGCCGCCGAGCGCTTCATCGCGCGTGAAGCCGAGCATCAGGGGGACGTCGGCCTGCTGACCGCGCTTGAAGATCTCGGTGATCGGTGCGGGGAGGACATATCCGTCGATTGCGGGGCCAGTGCTGGGCCCCCCGGGCACCCGCGGCACGACGAGGCGATCAGCGGGCATTGCCCGCAACTGTGACAGGTTGGCCGCCTTCCAGACCTCCTCGAGCTTGCTTCCCGCTTCTTCGGCCTCGGCGAGTGACGGCATGGTGATCGGTCCTGCGATCATCGCCCCGCTCATACCGACTGCACGCTGGAACAGCCCCTTGGCCAGCGGGCTGGCCTGAAGCGTGAGTACGGACATCGAACCCGCCGATTGGCCGACGATCGTGATGTTGTCTGGATCACCGCCGAATTCCGATATGTTGCGCTTGATCCACTGAAGCGCGGCGATCTGGTCAAGAAGGCCATAGTTTCCCGATGCGCCGTGCGCGGACTCAGCGCTGAGTTCGGGAAGGGCAAGGAAGCCGAGCGGTCCTACGCGGTAATTGAGGTTGACGAAAACCGTTCCGTGCTCAGCGATGGTTTCGCCGTCGTAGATCGGAAAGCTCCCGGCACCGGTGTAGAATGCCCCGCCATGAATGTAGACAATGACCGGTGCTTTTTTGGTCCCGGGTTTGGTCCAAACGTTGAGATAAAGGCAGTCCTCGGACATCGTTTCCGCACCGGCGTACGAGTTCGCTGTTGCATTGCGCAGGGGTTGGAAGCACTGGGGACCGAATTCCGCAGCCGATCGAATGCCTGACCAGACAGGAGCGGGCTGGGGCGCGCGCCAGCGCAAGTCACGCACCGGCGCTGCTGCATAGGGTATGCCCAGGTACGTGCGAATGCCTGACGGGAGGTCCTTGCCGGACAGCGCGCCGCTCTGTGTGCGCACGATCGCTGCAGGCGCCGGGTCGATTGCAGGTTTGGCCGAGACGGCAGTGGACCCTAAGATTAGCCCTGCGAGAATTGTGGCGAGGTGTCTGGCGCGCATCGCATGGGTCTCCAACCTGAGCATTCAAACGTTGTAACGACCCGGAAATTTCGTCGTTCGCTATTGACTCTAGCGCACATTTGCCCAGATTGGCCAGACCAAAAATATGATATTGGATTGGAAGAGAGAATGGCGGCACGCAAGGTCGACCGTCGGTCGGTCATTCGCGATGGGATTGCTGGGATCGCGGGCGCATCTGCGATCTTCGGTGCCCCCAAGGTGCTGGCTCAGGCAGTACGCCCGACCGCCGGATCGCGACCCAATCTGATCCTGTTCATGACGGACGAATGCCGGGCTGACGCCCTGTCGAGCTATGGCAACCCGGTTTGCAAGACGCCCAATTTCGATCTCCTTGCACGACAGGGGACGCGCTTTGCGGACTGTCATGTCCAGTACCCGGTCTGCGGTGCTTCGCGATGCAGCCTCTTGACCGGACTGCCCGTGGCCAACACCGGGCATCGAAGCCTCTACTACTTCATCAGGCCCGATGAACCGAACATGCTGCGCTATCTCAAGGAATCGGGTTACGACACATATCTCATCGGCAAGAATGACGCCTTGGCGGAGGCAAGCTTCCCGCTGAGTCTGACGAACTGGCTGGATTTTCCGTGGCGAGGCGGGGGAGGGAATACTCCGTTCGATCTTGATGCCCCGAATACGATGCTGATCGATGCCAAGCCCGATCCACGCCAGACGAACGATTACAGGTTGCTGCAGTCGGCCATAAAGATTCTGGAGCGGCGTGAGCAGGAGCGGCCATTCTGCATTTTCCTGGCGATCGGTTCGCCGCACCCGCCCTACTTTGCGCCTCAGGGCTTTGCCGACATGTACAAGCCCGGCGACCTACCCGATCTGGCTCCTCCCGGGCTGGCGAAAAAGCCGGAGTATCAGGAAATCGTGAGGAAGGCCTATCACCTCGATGAGGTTGGGGATGCTGTGTTCCGGCGTGTGCGTGCCACCTATTACGGACAGGTGAGCTATGCCGATTGGCTGCTCGGGCAATTGATGGAAGCACTCGAACGAACCGGGCGTACCAGTGATACCGTTCTCGTCGCAAGTTCGGACCATGGCGATTACGCAGGGGACTACGGGATGGTCGAGAAGTGGCCTGGCGGGCTAGAAAGCTGCCTGACGCGGGTGCCACTGGTGATCCGCATGCCGGGCGGTGCGCAAGGTCATGTCGTTCCCGAGATGACCGAACTGTTCGACATCATGCCGACCTTCCTCGATCTTGGCGCGGTGAAGCCGAGGCAGGCGATCTTCGCCCGCAGCCTGCTGCCCCAACTCGGCGGAGCAGCAGGGGATCCCGAGCGCGCTGCTTTCACCGAATCCGGCTACGACACCTTCGAACCGCAAGCATTCGAGCCCCGGATGAAAGGGCCGCCGAATCTCTACACGGCCAAGCACGAAGTCCAGAACGACTTCCCGCAGACCGTTACGCGCGCGGCGGCGATCACCACTCCAGCCTACAAGCTCATTGCGCGCCCGAAAGGCCAATCCGAGCTTTACGACCGCAAGAAGGATCCCGCGGAGCTCGTTAACCTGATCGATGATCGCCGATATGCCGGGACGCGCGAAGCGCTTACGCGCAGGCTGTTGGATCGGTATATATCGACCACCGGCGTGCCGCCCATTGAACGGGATTCACGCGAGGTCCCGCCTGATCCACCGATGCCGAAATTCGGTAACGGCGCTTCTCCTTCCGCGGCACACCCCCCGCAGACGTAATGTTATCGCGTGTGGGGCGCCTAGGTCGACGACATGAAAACCCGGGCCGTTATCCGTAATGACGGACTGAAGTCGAACAGTTTCCGGTCTGTCGCGCCGCAAGATTCCGCTCCAAGCAAGCTCGGCTGGCGCTCCACTTCCCCATTCTCACGTATGTCTTCACTGTCGGCAAGCTCGCCCTGTAGGCGATAGCGCCATGGTCCAGGTTGTGTTGCCCCCCGGCCTATGGGGCAGATTACGGGTGTGGAGCAGCGTCGTGCTGCGCAACTGTGCCCCAAAGGCATGCGGCACCCGCTTCCACTTCTAAACGCGCATGATTGAGCTTTGCCTTGCGGCGGGCGATGCGCGCATCATCGTCCCTTTCGCAATATAGGCCGAATTTGTCATCCAGAGCCACCAGGTACATTGTGCCAGTGGCTACTGCTGCGTTGCCTCCATTGGAATGGAACGTGCGGGCCATTTGGCTGGTGCAATCGCCATCGCGGTTGGGGCAAGGCAGTGCCGATCACAGGGCACAGCCTCTTTCAGAACGAATTTTTTGCCAGCATTGTGCGTGCAGACCCGCGGCGCGCTGGAGCCGCTGGCCAAGGCCCGGCCTATTGCATAAAAAAGGGGCCGGCGCGATTGCGCCGACCCCGGGGACTTTCAGGTTGCCGGACGGCGTTAGCGGTCGCCGCCAAATCCGAAGCGCAACTTGATGCCGACATAGCGACTGTAATTGCGGGGCACCTGCTGCACGATCGCCGTGCCGGTATAGCCATTGTCCGAATAGTCGGTCAGCACCGCGGCATAGGACTTGTCGAACAGGTTGTTGACGAACAGCGAGACTTCCCAGTTGCGGTTCTCGGTTTCGCGCAGGCCGATGGTGGCATTGGCGATGCCGTAAGCTTTCTGCACGGTCAGCGGGTTGCCGTCGAGCGCGAAGTTCACGTCGTCCTGCCAGACATAGTTGGCCGAAGTGAAGACGCTGATGGGCGAATTGCCCAGCGGCGTTTCGAAGTTGCCGCCGATGTTGTACTTGAACTTCGGCGAGTTGGCCAAGCCGGCGCCGGCAAGATCCTGCGAACCATCGATGCAGCCTTGTGCCGCCGTCTGGCCCGGATAGCAGGTCGCATTCGGGAACTTGCGGATCTTCGCATCGACATAGGCTGCCGATGCAAAAAGCGAGAGGCCGTCCACGGGGCGCAACGTTCCTTCGAACTCGATACCCTTGGTGCGCAACTTGCCGACATTGCGAAGAACCGGCTGGATCGCGCCTCCCACGAATTCGACATTCTGGGCCTGGAAGTCGTCGTAATCGGTCCAGAAGCCGGTGAGGCCGAACGAGCCGCGATTATCCCAGAACCGGCCCTTTACGCCGACTTCGTAAGCAACCGAGTTTTCCGGCTTCACCAGATTGTCGATGCGCGACTGGTTGAACCCGGACGAGATGTCGTAGGCCTGCCCCTTGTAACCGGTCGCAATCGAGGCATAGGTCATCAGTTCGTCGGTGATGAAGTGCTGCAACGACGCTTTACCCGTGACGGCGGTATCTTTCGCCTGCCCCTCGTAGACGATCGGGGTGGCCGGGATGTTGTCGCGGTAGAAGACACCTACCTTCTCGTTGTTGATGCGTCCGCCGACGGTCAGTTTGGTCTGTTCCGACAAATCGTAGCCGAGCTGCGCGAAGGCCGCCAGCGTCCGCGTCGAAGCGGTTGAATCCCAGTTGCGGCGCAGGAAAGTCAGGAACGAAGCGGTATCGCGCGCGAACTGGCGATCCGTCTCGCCGTCCGCGTAATAGAGACCCACGAGGTAGTCGAACGAACCGGTATCGGCCGAAGTCAGGCGCAGTTCCTGCGCGAACTGCTTCGCATGGTACGGGCCGCCCTGTCGGATGACGAATGATGGGGTGAAGTCGAAGTCCGACGACGTGTCGAGCTTCCAGTCCTGGTAGCTGCTGATCGAGGTCAGCGAAGCAAAACCGAGATCGAGGCCGATCTTGGCCGATGCCATCCACTGTTCCGTATTCGAAAGCTGGTCATCGTTCACCGTGACTTCGGTGTTGGCCATGCCGGGGACGACCCCACCCAAATTAATCGGACGACCGTTCTGAAGAGTGCCGGGAGCGACGTAGTAGTAGGTCGGCTGGTTGCCGCTCGACTTGGTATTGCTGTAGTCACCGATCAGCTGGACAGACAGAATGCCGCTGTCGTAATTGACCTTGCCGCGGAAACCGTAGCTTTCCTCGCCGTTGAGCCAGGAGTCGTTGGTCAGGTTGCGGATATAGCCCTTGCGATCGCCGTAGAAGGCGTTGACGCGGAAGCCTGCGCTGTCACCGATGGGACCGGACAGGTTGCCGTTCACGCGCACTTCGTTGTCGTCGGTCATCAAGCCTTCGACAAAGCCGCTCAACGTGCTCGTCGGATCCTTGGTCACGATGTTGATCACGCCAGCTGAAGCGTTCTTGCCGAACAGCGAATCCTGCGGTCCGCGCAGCACTTCGATACGGGCAATGTCATTGAGCTTGCCGAATGCCTGACCCTGCTGAAGCAGGGCGACGTCATCCACAACGATCGAAACCGACGGCTCGACGCTGGTGGAGAACGACAGCGTGCCGACGCCGCGCAGCGACACGGTCGACGAAGCCGAGTTGCCCGCGCTGGCCACCGTAACCGACGGGGCGACATTGGTGATGTCGGTGAAATCCTTGACCTGCGCCGCATCGAGCGTCTTCTCGCTGATTGCCGAGACGGCGGCCGGGACTTGAAGAATGTCTTGCGTGCGCTTTTGTGCGGTGACGATGATGACGCCGGCATCCTGGGCCACATCGGCTGCATCAGCCGAATTCAAGTCCTGCGCGAGCGCGGGTGCGGCGACCAGTAAGCCAGCCAGTGAGCCGGCCACGATGGCGCGACGCCCAGTTGTAACGCCGAGAATTGCAGAATGCCTCACGAACTCATCTCCCTACGAACCTTGATGCGGTTGACTAGCCGATTAGATTATTTTGGTAAGACCAGTCAAGCCACTTGGTTTACCGTCGCGTTGAAAATCGCCAGATCGCTCACTGAGATCCCATCCTGCAAGCATTTCAAGCTCACAAAGGGTGCGTTCTGCTAGCCGAAGGGAAGGTTCGAGGACCTGCGTAAATCCGTGCTTGCCGACAAAGACGGAAATGGCGACTTGGTTGCAATAATCTTCGTTCTGAAGCCCATCGATGTGCCGTCGACCGATGCCGGACGCGCGCACGAAGCTGGAGGCTTGCCTCAAGTATGCACCCATTTCGCGTAGCGCCGTCCATTCCTTTTGTGCCTAGGTGGGGCGCGGTTTTCGGGGTCATGCCATTGAGGCCCCGGCAGGTGACGATGTCGCAGGCATAGGTTATATGCATTGCCTGCTCGCAAATATCTGCACAGGTCTCTATGCTGGATTGACCTGGATTTATTGGTCTGTCACATTGTTGAAATTGGTAAGGAAGACGAAAAAGCGATGTCTGACGGTGTGAAAGAGCGGCTCTATCAGGATCTTGCTCGCGAACTACTCGTCGATCTGGCGCAAGGGAAATACCGCGTCGGTGACCGTCTGCCTGCCGAGCGAGAGCTGTCTGCGCTCCACAACGTCAGCCGCCCCACTGTGCGCGAGGCGATCATCGCGCTCGAGGTTCAGGGACTGGTCGAAGTGCGGGTAGGCTCGGGCGCATATGTGGTGCGGCTGCCGGGCGACGAGGAGAAGCCTGGTTTCAATATCTCCGCTTTCGAACTTACCGAAGCCCGGCTGTTGGTCGAAGCCGAATGCGCCGCGCTCGCCGCTGCTCAGATCACCGACGAGGAACTTGCCGGGCTTGAGCGACTGGTGGAGGAGATCGCGCGGGAAAACCTGGATCCCAAAGGTACTGAAAGGGCCGATCGTCAATTCCATGTCGCGATCGCAGCGGCTACTCGCAATGCAGCGTTGATCGAGATCGTGGAACGCTTGTGGAATTTGCGGGCCACGTCGCCCGAAGCCTCGCTGCTTCACGAAAAGGCCCGCAGCGCCAACATCAAGCCTGTCGTCGATGAGCACACTGCCGTGCTCGATGCACTGCGCGCCCGCGATCCCCGCGCAGCGCGGGCGTCGATGCGCGCGCATCTTTCCACGGTACTCGACAGCCTGCTATTCGCGACCGAAGAGCGCGCGGTCGAGGAAGCGCGCCGCGCCGTCGCCGCAAAGCGCGAACGTTATGCACGGGCGACGTCGTGATTGCCTCTAACCCCTGACGCTACCCCCATGCAGGCCGATCCTGTGATCCGCGCAATCGTGCGCTAGACTTTATGCCGAAGCGACCTGCTTGCTGATATTCAGTCCCGGCTTCCCTCGGATCCTCGCTGGCGGGCATCACGAGCGAGCAGCCTTTCTGAGACGCCAGCCTTGGAGCGGCCGAGCGGCAGGAGTTGAACGCGCACAGCGGTGCCTGTCTAGATGGGGGCGAACATTCCTTCACCCCACTACGGACGGTGAGGGCAGCATTGATCTGCAGTTGAGGCCGATTTGGCAGTTCATGCCCGCAATGGCCGGATCAATATGCCGGGCTAAGGCCAGCTATCCGCGAGCGGGGGAGGGCTACTATTCGCCATTGTCCTGCGGGCGGGTGCGTTCGAGGAACAGCGAATTGCCATCCTCGTCGGTTGCCTCCAGTGCGTCGATCAGGATCTTGAGAATGTGGTCGAACATGGCGACTTCGTGGGGCAGCAGATTGGACATGAGATAGTCCGCGACCTGGTCGCTCTGCGGCTCCATGATCCGGAACAGCCGTTCGCCCTCTTCAGTCAGGGTCAGGCGTTTGCGCCGCTTGTTCTGCGGGTCGCGTTCGACGCGGATGCGGTCGTTGCGTTCCAGCGCGAAGACGGCACGAGAGACGCTCATTGCGCTCACACCGGTCATGTCCGCAAGTTCGTGGCTGGCGCAGCCGGGATAGCGACCGATCAACATGAGCAGCCGAAACTCGTTGACGCTGATCTTGTACTGCTGCTCGAGGTGCATCGAGAAAGGCGCGAGCAGCTTGTTCGAGAGCTTGAGCAGACGATGCAGGATATCCGCATGGGTGCCCGTTGCCTCATCCGGCTCAATCTCGGGAATGTCTTGCGTCATGGCCGGTCCGCTGCGTAGTTGCTCGCTTCCAGCCAGCCTAGCGCATAGGCTTGCAGCACTGTCAATATAATCACGGCCGTTAGTGATGGATCTTGCCCTCATTGTACAATGGCGACTGACCTGAGCCCGGCAAACTGGTCCGAACATTCTGAGAATTTCCCGGTTAGGTTTGGCCGGTGGCAGTCAGAAGATTCGCGGCATGAAGAAGTCCAGGTTCAGTGAGCAGCAGATCGCCTTCATACTGAAGC
>NZ_CCBH010000089.1:0-2485 GCF_001368935.1 Novosphingobium sp. KN65.2 | reverse complement strand
CATGTCGCATAGCCCGGATCACGCGTGGCCTGACAGGATCCGGCTCGAGATTAGCTGAGACGCCGAAATCCTCCAACCGACAGATTCTAAATAATTTTCTGAACGTCCTGAGACGTTGTGAGCCTGCTTGAAAAAGCGTGGTTGGCGGAGAGGTAGTCCGTCTGAACAGCCGCGTCGCCCGCATCGACCTGAATTCGGCCGGCGCCACCGTCAGTGCCTTCGATAGTAAGGCCTATTCAACGCGCTTCATGGTATCGGAGGCGCCCTTGACGTCTCCGCTTGCCGGGTGGCGGGGAAAGCCATTGCATCCCGGGATCAAACCGAATCTGAAGCGAGCCTCTCTGCAACAAAGCCGGCAAGAGGGTGACGTTGGCTAGGGTGATGTCCGCGCGCACCTTTGGAGGAGGAATTTTTCTGAATCAAATTTGACTTATATTAACGTCATAAAACACATAATGACTTATTTATAAGACGAAATATTGATTTTCATCCTGATTCACGGTATAATCTCAAAAGGACGGTGAGACATGCCAAAGCGGAAAAAATCGCCAGCAAAATGGACGCTATCGCGCTACGGGCGCGAGGCCGTCACCCTGCTCGGCCAATTGATCCGCACCAACCGCCTGGAACGCCAGTGGAGCGTGCAGGAGCTCGCCGACAGAGTTGGCGTGTCCCGCGACATGATCCAGCGGATCGAACATGGCGATCCACGCTGCACAATCGGTATTGTGTTCGAAGCGGCCAGCGTGGTGGGGGTGCCCTTATTCGAAGAGGATCGCGACAGGCTCGCCTTCCGCGTAGCCGAGCAGGCAAACAAGCTACGCTTGATGCCTAAATCCGTGCGCCAGAAAAAGACGGTGGTGAAGGATGATTTCTGAACGCCGTTACAAGGAGGTCTATGTCTGGATCTGGCTGCCGCGCGCGCGCGAGCCGGTGGTGGCGGGCTTGCTCAGCCGCCAGCGTGATGGACGTTTCGGCTTCAACTATGGCCGCAGCTACCTGGAACGCGATGATGCGATCCCGATCTATGATCCGGAGCTGCCGCTGCGCACAGGCCTGATCGAGCCGTCCGCACGCATGCAAATGCCAAGCTGCATCCGCGATGCCTCGCCTGATGCCTGGGGCCGCAGGGTGATCATCAACCGCGTGACGGGTGCAAAGGCGGACGAAGCGGACCTGATCGATCTGGATGAGCTTACGTACCTGATGGAATCGGGATCGGACCGGATTGGTGCGCTCGATTTTCAGGCATCGGCCACGGACTACCAGTCGCGCCAACGCAAGAATGCATCTCTGGACGAACTCGCCGCCGCGGCCGAACGCGTTGAAAACGGATTGCCGCTTTCACCGGAACTCGATCTGGCTTTGCAGCATGGAACATCGCTGGGTGGTGCCCGCCCCAAGGCGTTGATCGATGATCAGGGCCGCAAGTTCATTGCGAAGTTCTCGGCGAGCAACGACCTGTACAATGTCGTCAAAGCAGAATTCATCGCCATGCGTATGGCGAAGGAAGTCGGGCTCGACGTGGCTCCGGTTGAACTCACCAAAGGCCTCGGCAAGGACGTGCTGCTCATTGAACGATTTGACCGAGCGCCAGCCGCAAATAGCTGGGCGCGAAAAGCGATCGTCTCGGCCTTGACGATGCTGGGCCTCGATGAGACCGAAGCCCGCTATGCGAGTTACGAGGAACTGGCGGAACTGATCCGCTACCGCTTCACCGATCCGAAGGAAACGCTCGAAGAGATGTTCGGGCGGATTGTGTTCAACATCCTGTCGGGCAACACGGATGATCATGCCCGCAACCATGCGGCGTTCTGGGATGGCAAGGCGCTGACGCTGACACCGGCCTATGACATTTGTCCGCAAGGACGCACGGGTGGCGAGGCAACGCAAGCCATGCTTATCCATAGCGATGTGAGGCTTAGCCAGGTGAACGCCTGCATTAAAACCTCGAAGAACTTCCTGCTCACCGAAGCGCAGGCCCGCGCGATCATTAGAAAGCAGATCAAAACCATCCGCGCGAAGTGGATGGATATCTGCGACGAGGCCGCCCTGCCCCAGGTCGACCAGGAATTTCTGTGGGGGCGCCAGTTCCTCAATCCATTTGCATTGCAAGGCTTCGAAGAAGAATCCTGACATGCGAGGGAAAAGGCGCTGCACTGGTGCTGTTGGGCAAACGCCAGATCGTCTCCGAATACGATCGCAGATCACTACAGGACTGTCTGGCGAGACCGACATTCGAACATAACGGCCAGCAGGGCAGTGAACGCATGATCACTACGTTCGATGCCGACAAGGCAGGAAGCGTTGCGTCCCGCCCCATCGACGGAAGCGACAGAGCGAACAGCTTGTTTGCTGCGCCGGGAAATCGATCCGCCTATTCCCGAAGTCTGCAGCTATCAAACGAGCGCAAATTGTCCATATGAAGCGACGGTCTGCCCTACCGGAAATTCGAACGTGCCAGCTGTTGATATCCTGCGGCCTG
>NZ_CCBH010000088.1:0-3233 GCF_001368935.1 Novosphingobium sp. KN65.2 | reverse complement strand
ACCATCATGAATAAGACAGGCTAAATCGTTCGGTTCTTATTTCCGGTGCTGGTTCAGCAGGGCAAAGTGTCGGCTACTGGCTGCGTCGTTACGGCTTCGAGCCGACTGTCGTCGAACGCTCGCCTGGCCCGCGCAAGGGCGGCTTTGCGATAGATCTTCGCGGTGCGGCGGTCGAGGTGGCCGATCGCATGGGCATATTGGAAGCCTGTCGCAAGGCGGCGGTCAACATGCGTGAAATCCGGCGGTACAACGCCGAGGGTGAGGTCATCTGGCAGACCGACGGAAACTTCGGAGCGGGCGAAGGTGTCGCTGGCGACGTCGAGGTGCTGCGGGACGACCTGACCGACATGCTTCAGGAAAGCGCCTGTGAAGGCGTGGAATATATCTTTGGAGATTCGATCACCTCGATCACCCAGGACGACGACGGCGTTAATGTGACGTTCGCGCATGGCGCGCCGCGCCGGTTCGATCTGGTGATCGGTGCGGATGGGCTACATTCCAAGGTTCGCGAGCTTACATTTGGTCCCGCGGATCAATTCAAGCGACCGCTGGGGCTTTATGCCGGAATATTCACGATCCCCAATACACTGAAGCTCGACCGTCAATGGCTGATGCGCCAGATGCCCGGAAAGATGATCAGCAACATCGACTATGGCCCGGGTAAGCACACGCGCGGCCTATTGGTATTTTCATCGCCACCGCTGGATTTCGATAGAAGCGACCTGGAAGCGCAGAAGGCAATCCTGGCCCAAGCGTTTGCTGGCGATACAAGCTGGGGCGTGCAGACTCTGCTAGATGGGCTCCGCATCAGCACCGACCTGTACTTCGACGAGGTGACACAGATACACATGCCGCGCTGGTCAAATGGGCGCGTCGTCCTGATCGGCGATGCCGGATACGCGCCTACATTGCTGACCGGGCAGGGAACGAGTCTCGCGGTTGTCGGCGCCTACGTGTTGGCCGGGGAACTCAAGGCGGCGGGCGGGGATTTCCAGATCGCTTTCGCGCGCTACGAGGAAGAAGCACGGCCATATGCCGAGCAGAATCAACGGATATTGACCGATTGTCCCGAAATGTCGGTACCCGCCACGAAAGAGGAAGTTGACAGGAGGGAAGAGCGTTTTCGCCTCCTGCAGGATGACCCAAATGCCGTGGAAGACGATGACTCTGCCGGTGTCTTTATCCAGTCCGCAGCAAACGCCATCCAATTAAAGGATTACGAGAAGGAGTGACTGTTTCGCGGGGTATCTCCTTTCCTCGCGGATAGATCGTTCGTGCATCAGTTTTTGCTGGGCTCGCATGACTGTCGGCTGTGCCGTCGGTCACTTGCCGACGCGTGGCTCACGCCCGGCTTCAAAGGATTTTCAGACGTATTTCGAATAGGAAGAGGACTTAATCATGGGTATCAAAACCGGGGATGACTACAGGACTTCGCTTCGGGACAACCGACAGTTATTTGTCGATGGGAAGTTGATCACGGATGTAACTGAGTATGGCCCGCTGAAGGGTGTGATAAACACCATCGCTGGTATCTACGACCAGCAGAATGACCCGTCACTCAAGGACATGCTGACCTTCAGGTCGCCTTCCACGGGAGACCTGGTGAGCAAAACCTATCTGGAGGCAAGAACGAAGGAGGAGTTCGAGCAACTGGCCGCCTGCTATCATATACGGGCCCAGACCACCTTCGGCCTTATGGGGCGATTGACCGATTTCATGTCGGCCTATCTCATGGACCAGGTTTGTGCGCTGCGCGTGCTGGGGAAGAACGAGGCAGCCGGCAAGGCCCAGAAGATCATCGACAATTGCCGGGAGAATGATCTTCAGGTCACCCACGCACTCATTGATCCCCAGACGGACCGATCGAAGGATGACGCGCCCAACGAAGCCGTTCGGGTCGTGGAGCGTCGGGCCGATGGTGTGGTGGTGAGCGGTTGCCGCCTGCTTTCGACGCTCGCCCCTGTCGCAAACGAATGCTATATCGGCCCCTATTTTCCACGCAAAGCGGGAGAGGAAGACTTTGTTCTTGCCTTCCAACTGCCCATGAATGCGCCGGGCCTTTCGATCCTGGCGCGCCAGACCTACGACACCGGCCAGAATCCCTTCGACCGTCCTTTGACCAGTCGTTTCGACGAGGGTGACGCCATTCTCGTCTTCGACGAAGTTTTCGTCCCGAACGAGCGCCTGATCGTCAACGGCGATCTCGAAGCCTATAACGGGATTATGCAGTTTGGCGCCGGCTATATGGTAATCCAGGCCTGTACGCGTTCGACAATGAAGATGCGCTTTCTGACCGGGATGGCAACGGCCGTTGCCCGCATGAACAAGCGCGACAAGACGCCCAAATTCCAGGCTGCGATCGGCGAGCTTGTCGGTTGGGTCAACATCGCCGAAGGTATCCGAACCGCGAGCATTGTCGATGCCCAAAGGCGCGTCGAGGCATTTTCCAGGGGCGAAAAAATAGCTGCGGGTGACGGCCTGGCGAGTCCGGTTTTTCGAACCGTTTCAGGCTTCGCAGCGCTTAATTTCCTGTTTCCTTATATCAATACCAAAGCCGTGGACGTCCTGCGATTGGCCGCAGGATCAGGTGTCCTGGCCCCGACTCAAGCCGACTATGAACGGCCGGAGGTCGGATCGATGATGGATCGCTACCTCATAGCTGAAGGCGTCGATTCCAGGGGGCGTCTGGAATTGCTGAAATTGGCCTGGGACATGACGGGTACCGAATTCGGTTCGCGCCAGGGCTTGTACGAGCGCCTCTACTCTGGCGATCCGGAGCGCAATGCCATTAACTGGTTTAAGAATCCGAGTACGGGGGAGTGCGCCTCGCTGATAGACAAATTCTTCCAGATGTGAGGGAGCTGTGGCCGGTCCGCGTCTTCGGCGGGTGAGGATCGGCCGCACCGCTTCGGCGCAAGTCGAAGCGGTAGTTCGGTCTCATGCGAGACGGTGTCTTGAGCCATATGTGAGGCGGGAAAACCGCAGTACAATGCGGCGTTCGACGCACCGTTAACTTGAGACCTTAGCGAAACACCGCGCGCACGCCGAGGCTGATCGCGGTGGCTGCTGTTAGAGACGGATACCCCCTTGATCGTCGGTCATACCGCTCGACTTTTGGCAAGATTGTTCATTTGCAACTAAAGCCAACTGATTAGGCAGCGGCGTGCTGGCCAGAACTTCCGCCTGCATGACCGAGATGCCGATTATACGCAGGTGAGAACGGCGGTGCAAAA
>NZ_CCBH010000087.1:0-2596 GCF_001368935.1 Novosphingobium sp. KN65.2 | reverse complement strand
TTTTACTCCGCCGTTGACACTTTGCTTGGGACGCGCAATACAAGCACTGCCTAGTGTATCAAGGGCCGGGGCGAAATAAACAAGCGAGGGGATGTTTCGGATGAGGAAAGTTATAGGCAGGTCGCAACAGGCTTCGCTGTGTTCGATTGCGCTCGCGTTATCTTCGGCCGGCCTTGGCTCCGCGCCGGCTTTCGCCCAGACGCCGCAGGACGACGCCGATGCGAATATTGCCGATATCGTCGTCACCGCTAACAAGCGGGAGCAGAAGCTCAACGATGTGGGCCTCACCGTCGCCGTCGTTTCCGGCGACGCGCTCAAGAACCAGCAGATCAACTCGCTGGCGGATTTGGCCCAAACAATTCCAAGCCTGAGCTTTACAAACACATCAAGCAATACACCTGTCTATACGCTACGCGGCGTCGGCTTTTACGAGACCTCGATCGGCGCCTATCCCACCGTCAGCGTCTATTCGGACGAGGTGCCGCTGTCATTCCCGGTTCTGGCTTCGCATTCAGCCTATGACCTGGAGCGGGTCGAAGTGCTCAAGGGTCCTCAGGGGACACTGTTCGGGCAGAATGCGACCGGCGGCGCGATCAACTATATCGCCGCCAAGCCCACCGACACATTCCATGCTGGCGCAAATCTCAGTTATGGCAGATTCAACGAGGTGATTGGCGAGGGCTATGTCAGTGGCCCGCTATCGGACACGCTCAAGGCCCGGCTGAGCGGTCGCTCGGAGCGCGCCGACGGCTGGCAGATCAGCAACTCCCGCCCGAACGACCGCAACGGCAAGGTCGAAAATTATATGGGGCGCTTGCAAATCGCTTTCGAGCCGTCCGACAGCGCACGCTTCCTGCTCAACATCAACGGCTGGGCGGACAAGAGCGAGACCGCCGCCGCCCAATATATAGGACTGACGCCGCAAAATCCGATTCTGGATCCCGCTGTAGCGGCAGCGCCGTTCTCGCCCCTGACGCCGCGCGCGGCCGAGTGGACGCCTGGAGTTCCATTCGCCGACAACCGCATGTGGCAAACGTCACTCCGCGCCGATATCGATGTGACCGACAGCGTCACCCTGACCTCGCTCACCGCCTATGTCGATTACAAGCAGCGGCAGGGAACCGACGGCGACGGCTTGCCAACCAGAGACGTCGATCTTCTCCAGGACAGGGGCACCATCAAAAACTTCTCGCAAGAATTGAGGCTGGCCAATGCCAGCCAGAGCAGCCTGCGGTGGGTATTGGGGACGAATTACGAAGACAGCAAGGTCGGTCAAGTCGTCAGTGTGGATATCTCGGATACATCCTCCAACGCGACGTTGGGCACTGTTTTCGGATATCCTATTACGAACGCCACCCTTTCGGCTTTCCAGCGGATGACCAATTACGCATTTTTTGGAAATGTCGAATATGATGTTGCCGATACCATCACGCTGAAGGGTGGCGTACGCTACACCAACGCCAAGACCTCGGTTAACAGCTGCAACGCGGACCTGTCCGGAATCCCGTTCGATACAGGGCCCTTCTTCTTCGACGTCCTGCTCGGCGGCGCCGCCGGACCCTATCGGACGGGGGATTGTTTCGCGATCAATCTCCTGGACCATGCGGTCGGAAGCGTGGCGCCGGGCTCACCGGGCAATTATGTCGATACGCTGCATGAAGACAATATATCCTGGCGCGTGGGTGTCGACTGGAAACCCAAGCCCGGCATCCTGCTCTATGCCAACGTGGCGAAGGGCTATAAGGCGGGAAGCTTTCCCACCGTTTCGGCCTTTGAGTTCAACCAGTATCTTCCGGTGACACAGGAATCAGTGCTGGCCTACGAAGCAGGGTTCAAGGCATCCCTGCTCGACCGTGCGCTGCAGCTCAATGGTGCGGCATTCTATTACGACTATAAGGACAAGCAGTTGCGTTCGAAGGAGGATGCCGGGCCGTTCGGCATCCTCGACGTGCTCCAGAATATTCCCAAGTCCACCGTCAAGGGTTTTGAACTGGAATTTGTTGCACGGCCCGTTTCATCACTGGTCGTCAGCAGCACCTTTACCTATCTGGATGCCAAGATCGACGAATTTTCGGGTATCAATGCGGCCGGCGTTCCTGCCAATTTCGCCGGCGTCGCCGTTCCCTACACGCCGAAATATCAGCTCGGGACGAACATAGACTATGAGTTCCCGATCAGTGAGGCCCTCAATGGCTTTGTGGGGGGGAGCCTGACCTATCGTTCGAGCACCGTTTCGGTGATCGGTGGCAATCTGAATCCGTCGACCCTTACGGCGTCAGCCGTCGCCGGAGCGCCGCTCTTCCGCATCACCAGCTATGCGTTGGTCGATTTGCGCGCGGGAATTCAATCCGCCAACGGGCGCTGGCGCTTTTCCCTGTGGGGAAAGAACGTCCTCGACAAATATTATTGGAACAATGTGGTCGCGGATTTCGACACCGTGGTGCGGTACGCGAACAAGCCGGCCACCTATGGCGCCAGCGTGGCCTTCAAATATTGATGGCGATGGCTGCAAATGCCGGCTCCCCTGCGAAGCTCGGTCCGGCTTGTCCAAAGCGCTGCGGAATAGAGCTCCTAAAAGGGCTCTGTTGCAAAAATC
>NZ_CCBH010000086.1:0-1653 GCF_001368935.1 Novosphingobium sp. KN65.2 | reverse complement strand
CTAGCCTCTCTTATTCACGACGCTCGGTTTCGGGCCCGCTCTGGGCATTTGCTGCGGCTGGCTGTATTGCGCGGACGACCGGCATCGCTGGCGTTTGTTTCACCGCATTCGGATTGATGGGCTTTTCGGGTTGAAGGGCTGGGCTCGGAGTTCTGCGGCGCTGCCGCATGGGCTACGTCGGCGCAGGCTTCAGCCGGAGAACGAGGGCGCGGAACAGGTCGGCATCCGGACAGGCGGAAGCGAAGGCAATGCGGATGCGGCTAGCACTTTCTACGACGCGCGCAGCGACCTTGAGCAGCCGCAGGCGCAAGGTGGTAAACTCCGCGCTTGCCAGAGCAGCGGTCCTGGGCATCGCCTGCTGGATGCGCCATAGCAGCCAGTATGCGGCAGTGTGCAGTATCAGGCGCATCTGATTGGCATTGGCCGAGCGGCACGAGGTTCGGTCGCTGGCGAGCTGGGACTTGTGGCGCTTGATCAGGTTCTCGGCCTGACCACGCGCGCAGTAGAGCGTGTCGTAGATGTGCTCGGCCGATCCTGTTGCCAACGAGGTGACGACATAGCGGATGTCCATGCCCAGCGTGCTGGCCTCGATCCGTGCAACGACGCGACGCTGGCACTTCCAGGTCTTTGCCCCATAGCGGGTCTCGGCATAGTTGCGCAGGACGGGACACTGACGCTGGGCGCGCTTGACCGCGCAGGCATCGGCGACCGCAACAATGGCGGGATCGGCGCGCAGCGCTGAATTGGTGGGCAGGCCGAACACGTAATCGACGCGGGCCGCATCGCAGTAGGCCATGACCTCGGGTCGACCATAGTGCCCGTCGCCGCGGATAGTGATGTGGGTATCGGGCCAATTACGGCGCAGGTGACGCACCAGGCGTCGGATGTGCCCCGCCGCCTCCTTTCCAGAAGGCGTCTTGCCTGTGCGCAGCAGCATGGCCACCGGCCTGCCGGTCGCGGTGTCGTAGATATGGATCGGTAGGAAGCAGCGCTCCCCATGATGCCCGTTCCAGAACGAGAGCTGTTGATAGCCATGCACGACGTCGCACGTGTCGTCGATATCCAGCGTGACCGCTGTCGGAGGGGCGGGATAGCTGGCGCAGTAGATGTCGATCATCGCGGCCATCATGCTGGCCAGTTCGCGCGTAGTCGGTGCATTTTCCCACCGGCTCATCGTCGGTTGGCTGGCCAGCCCCGCGCCCGATTCCGGCAGCTTGCCGAGCGCCAGGCGGAAGCCTGGATCGTCGCGCAGAGCATCGAGATCATCGGCATCCTCATAGCCGCACGCAATCGCGAACACACGGGCACGCAGAATGTCATCCAGGCGATGGATCACCCGCGCTGGATCGCGCGGATCGGCAATACAAGCCGCCAGGCGCTGGCAAATCCCCATCGCGCGCTCGGCCTGTGCAAGCAGTAGAACACCGCCATCCGAGGTAAGCCGGCCACCGTCGAACGCAGCTGTGATTTTCTTGCGGCCGACTGCTGGGAATCCAAATGAGCTTGCGATATCATCGTTCATGGCGGGTGTGGCCCGTGGCATTTTCTGCCCTGCGGCAGGTTCGGCTTAGACACCCAGTTCCTAATTCAGATCAGAGGCTTACGCCACTCCCGCCAACCCTTCAGGACACTTTTGGTGAATAAGGCGGGCTA
>NZ_CCBH010000085.1:0-2480 GCF_001368935.1 Novosphingobium sp. KN65.2 | reverse complement strand
TCGCTCGGTCTGATCCCGCTTCATTGCTGAAAGGGCGACGCGGGCTTGTCTTCTGACATATTCTATAGACTGCAGGTGGTCCGGATGTTTTTTGGCATATGATACCCATTCGGCCCAAGAAACTCCCACGTCAGGGTCCGCCTCATGGATCGCCTTCGCCACAGCCTCCACCACATCATCCGAAGGCTCACGATCATCAACGGGCGTTGATGTTAATCCGTGATCGGCAAGAGGATGGGGTGGGTTGGCAACAAGCGCGTTTATCTGTGCCGCGAAGTTTTCAGCAGCCTCTCTGTAGCTGAAATCTGCGCAATACCCACCAAACTCGATCCGGTAGAACGGTTCTCCGGGGTCGGTGAGATAATCTCCCGTCACCGTCTCAATTTCGCGTACAACCGCGACAGGCTCACTCTGTTGCGCTGGCCTGCGGTTGTTCCAGCCAGCGACAGGCTCGCCAGCAGAAAACCACTCGCGAATATCGGCCTTCATTTCCTCGCAGACATTCGGATCGTCCAATGCTGCGCTCAACCACTGGCCCAGTTTCGCGGAAGCCATGATGATGCGGTTGTGTGGCTTCATCGTCTCAGGCATCGTTATCTCCAAGGGCTGCGCGGGCGGTCGAATAGGCGAAATCAAGAGCGCCCTCCCTATCGTCCCACCGATAGTTTTCGCCCGCGTCTTCCTCAGCCGAAGTCTCGACCGCGATCTCCCGCAAAGCCCCCTCCAGCTTCGCCACGCGCTCGGCCTCCGAGTTCGCGGCCTGTATGTGCCGCTCTACATCGTGGCGCAGGTTGGCTATTTCCTCGGCCATCTGTTCGTTTGTGGATAGGAGGTTGAGGATGGCGTCTGCCGACTTCTCACCCAATCTTGTTTGATGCACGCCGCCGAAAGTAATGACGGAAGCGCGAAGAACGTCAGCTTGCGCCCGCAGCGTCTCAGCGTCCATTGTCTGTCTCCTTGGGAAGTGAGGCGCGGAGGATCTGGCTGGCTTCGTAGAAGCTCGACCAATGAGACGAGCAGAGATATTCCTCCGCGTCCCAAGCCTCTGCAAAAGGCTCCAATGCCTTCCGAAGCCTCTCATTCTCTTCCTTGAGTGTTTGTAGAGCGGTGCGAGCCTCGTACAGATCAGAGCGAACTTGCCTTGCCTCCTCTGGGCTTATCTTAGTCCATGTGGAAGTGTCGCCCTGTTTGCCGTCCATGGCTTCTCGCAGGACCGCATAGCCCTCCGAAATGAGCGAAGGCACTCGCCTCTCGATCAGCTTGTTAATGTCGGTCATGGGAAAGCCTTTCCCTGCTGATGGAAGTCATCCCATCCGAGCTTCTGGCGCTCCAATCTCTCCGATTGTGGTCCGGGCAGCGGTTTCCAATCAGGCCGAGGCTCGCCTCGCTCGGCGCTTTCCCAACCAAAGCGGTAGTCATCACTTTGCTGTATTTCGTGATAGTGCTGGCTCATGTTGCTCACCGTCTGATCCTTCCAGTTGATTATGGAATAAGGTCCTGCACGTTGCATCGCAGGGCAGTCGCGAACATTCGCAGGCGACTTACAGGGGGGTCGTGGCGACCACTCTCAATGTTCGCCACTTGCGCGCGAGACACGCCGATTTGTTGTGCGAGTTCGAGTTGCGTTAGGCCAAGTTCGTTTCGATGCTTGGCAACCATATCGCCAACGGTGGCGGTCGCTGGGGTCAGATAACCTTTACCCGCGCACCTTGGGCATTTAATTGCGTCGGGTTCACTCATCGCCCATCCTTCTTGACTATCTCGTAACCGGCTGCGGCGAGGGCGGCGGTAAGCTCGGCGCACTTCTCTCGAACCTGTCCAGCGGGTGCGGCAGGCCAAGCAGCCATGTAGGCTTGTGCCAGCGGGTCCGGCTCATCGGGGAGCATGATCTCTGCCAGGGCGCTTAAAACGCGAGGCCCCCTCTTGTCGGCGTTTCCCGACCTCAACGCTTCCGCGCAAGCCAGTTTCGCCACACGGTCAACGGTGTCGATGTAAGTGGCGAATGCGCGCATTGCGCCGTTGCTCACGGGAAAGCATCCACCAAAATATTCGTTCGCCCGCTCCATCGCGGCCTTGCTCGGTTCCATTATGTGTTTCCCCCTAGTAGCGGTCGCCAGTAAGCCCGCGTTCAATTGCCGAAGTGACGTTTTCTACTAGCTTGCTGTACCGTTCCGCGTTGGTGAGGTTGACCCATGCGTCCGCGATAAGGCTGGTTATCTTCGCCTTAATCTCCGGGTCACCGACGATTTGTTCCTGAGCAACCGCGCGTGCGACATCTCGAACAGCACAGTCAAACGCATCCTGCATTGGCGTTTTCGAATTGTAGGAGTTGCCGGTCGGCTTCACGAGGAGCGACTTGATCGCGTTTGAGATAAGTTCGCTGCGGCTTTCCGGCGTGAGTGTGTCCAGCACCGCCTTGGCAATGATGTCCTTCATGTTGTCGTCTGAGAGATTAACGTTCATCACGCGTTCCTTTCGTT
>NZ_CCBH010000084.1:0-3729 GCF_001368935.1 Novosphingobium sp. KN65.2 | reverse complement strand
CCCCCCCCCCCCGCCGCGGCGACAGCCGTCGCCAGTGAAGTAATAGCCCTTGAACGTCGAGAAATAGGTCTGGAAGAAGCGCTCGTGGTCACCCCAGACAGTGCGCATCTGGCCGGGCCAGGAATCGGTGAGGACAAGGCAACCGTCTCCGGCGCCGGTAATCTCGATACCTTCGTTGTCGACCAGCATCGGCTTCACGCCGAACATCGGACGCGTGGCCGAACCAGGCTTTAGCGCAGTGGCGCCGGGCAGCGGACTGATCATGATGCCGCCGGTCTCGGTCTGCCACCAGGTGTCGACGATCGGGCAACGGTCTTCGCCGACGACGCGGTGGTACCATTCCCAGGCTTCGGGATTGATCGGCTCACCGACCGAGCCCAGCAGGCGCAGCGACTTGCGGCTGGTCTTCTTCACCCACTCGTCGCCTTCGCGCATCAGGGCGCGCAGGGCCGTCGGGGCACCGTAAAAGATCTCGACGTCGAACTTGTCGACGACCTGCCAGAAGCGCGAGGCGTCGGGATAGTTGGGCACGCCTTCGAACATGACCGTCGTCGCGCCGTTCATCAGCGGTCCGTAGACGACATAGGAGTGGCCCGTGACCCACCCGATATCCGCCGCACACCAGTAGATCTGGCCGGGACGGTAGTCGAAGACGTATTCATGTGTCATCGATGCCCAGACGGAATAACCGCCAGTCGTGTGCAGAACGCCCTTCGGCTTGCCGGTCGATCCGGACGTGTAAAGGATGAACAGCGGATCTTCCGCATTCATTTCCTCGGGCGGGCAATCGCTCGACTGGCCGGAAACGCCAGTGGCCCAGTCGATATCGCGGCCCTCGGTCATCGGCACGTCCGCACCGGTGTGCTTGAGGACGATCACGGTGTCGACGCTGGTGCAATGCGAGAGCGCAGCATCGACATTCGCCTTGAGCGGGACTTTCTTGCCCCCGCGCAGACCCTCGTCCGAGGTCAGGACGATGCGGCTGTCGCAGTCGATGATGCGGCCTGCCAAGGCGTCGGGCGAGAAACCGGCGAAAACGATCGAGTGGATCGCGCCAATTCGGGCACAGGCGAGCATGGCAACGGCCGCCTCGGGAACCATCGGCAGGTAGATGGTGACACGCTCGCCGCGCTTGACCCCGCGTGACTTGAGCAGGTTGGCGAACTGGCAGACCTGCTCATAAAGTTCGCGATAGGTGATGCGGCGTTCCGGCTTGTTCGGATCGTCCGGTTCCCAAAGGATCGCAATGGCATCGCCGCGCTCGGCAAGGTGGCGGTCAAGGCAGTTGGCAGAGAGGTTGAGAGTTCCATCGGTGAACCACGAAATGCCGAAGTCGGCTTCGTGAAAACTGGTCTGTTTGACCGCGCTGAACGGCTTGATCCAATCGATCCGCTGCGCTTCCTCGCGCCAGAAACCTTCCGGGTCCTCAACCGAACGACGGTACATTTCCTGATAGCGGGCATCGTCGATCAGGGCGTTCTGGGCCCATTCGGCGGGGACGGGATAGACGGTCTCTGCCATGTCTCTCATTCTCCTCTCCGTGGAGTGTGTCCGGCAAACCCGGCTTTCCACGAACCTTTAGCACATAGACCCGTGTACCGGGACATTAGACCATGGTCGTAACCGTTAGACCATGGTCAGGATGGTTCAAACACACCTCCTGCCTGATCCTGTGAAAGTTCCGGAACATCTCCCGAAAAGTGGAGAGGCCGGGCTCGGGAAGGAGAGGATCATGAACCACGCCACAAGTGGGAATTCCAAAGCGCGATTGCTAGCTAGCGCATTGCTTGCAGGCAGTTTTCTGGTTGCGCCTGCCGCAGCCCATGCCGCAGCCCATTCCGCAACCAACCGTGAGGCACAGCTCGAAGACAGGCTCGAACGGCTCGAGGCGGAAATGGCGCAATTGCGCGCCGATCTCGTGCAGGCCCGGCAGCAACAGGCAGAAACCCAGGCTACGGCCCAGCAGGCCATTGCCTCGGCCACTGCCAGGAGCGAGGAAGCCGCCGCCAAGGTTGCTGCCCTTGAAAGCAAGCCGCAGGCAGATGGCTTCAGGTCGGGCGACACGACGATCAAGCTGGGCGGCTACATCAAGATGATCGCTTCGACGAGCCGCTTCAGCGAAGGCGAAGTGGCCACAAACTCTCTGGGACGCGACTTCTACCTGCCTCAGGCCATTCCCACCGGAAGCGGGCCTTCGCAGCGGGTCGAGGACTTCACTGCAAAGCAATCGCGCTTCTGGCTCAACCTTGCCACCGACGTAGGAGGCCACAGCGTGAAGGGCCTTGTCGAGGTCGATTTCCAGACTGCGCCGGGCACGCAAGGATCGCAGCGCACCACCAATGGCTACAACCTCGCCCTGCGCCGTGCCTGGATGCAGGTCGGCAGGCTCACCATCGGCCAGGACTGGTCGACGTTCCAGTACACTGGCGCCCTGCCCGAAAGCACCGACTTCGTCGGCACGACCGAAGGCACGGTTTTCGTAAGACAGCCGCTCGTGCGCTACAGTGCGCCAGTCGGCAAGGGGCTGGCCCTGCATGCCTCCATAGAGGAGCCGGAATCGGGCACGGCTACGCTGGGCTCGCCTGCCCTTACGGAGAACGGCGACGACAGGATCCCCGATTTCGCCGCCCGCCTGGCTTGGACCGGCAAGGCCGGGGAAGCCTCGCTGGCCGGCCTCGTACGGCAGGTCCGCGTCGCCAGCGCCGGCACCGCGGCCGACACCATGGGCTGGGGCGTCAGTGTCGGCGGCAAGCTCTGGCTCAACCGGAACAAGTCGAGCGATCTGCGCGCGCTGGTGACCTACGGTCATAACGCCAGCCGCTACATCGGCCTGAACTTTGCCCCGGACGCCGTCTACGATCCGGCGACCAACGACCTCGCCAACGTCAACGTCCTGGCCGCCATGGTTGCCGCTCGCATCGCGATCGCCCCCAATGTCCGCATCAACCTGATGGGCAGCTACCAGGATGTCGACTATGCCAAGAGCCTGCCGCTCGACAGCATCGCCAGCTTCAACAAGCGGGCATGGAGCGGTGCAGCCAACGTCTTCTATTCGCCGGTCAAGAACATCGATCTCGGCCTCGAGTACCGCCATGGCGAGCGCAAGCTGGTCAACGGCAATGACGGCGCCCTCGACCGCGTCGAATTCGCAGCAAAGTACAGCTTCTGAGGATATACCTTGCCTGCCTGACAACGACCGGGCGGGCCCATTTGGGAGAGTGAGCAATGGCTACGACATATGACGCCTTGCCGAAGCATCACAAGGCGACGGGCCGGGAAAAGCTCGTCATTACGGCATCGTCGCTCGGCACCGTGTTCGAGTGGTACGACTTCTATCTCTACGGGCTGCTTGCCAGTTTCATTTCCAAGGTCTTCTTTTCGGGCGTCAACGAAACGACCGGCTTCATCCTGGCGCTGGGCGCCTTTGCCGCCGGTTTTGCAGTCCGCCCCTTCGGTGCGCTCGTGTTCGGTCGGGTCGGCGACCTTGTCGGCCGCAAGTACACGTTCCTCGTTACGATGGGCCTGATGGGCCTGTCCACTTTCGCGGTCGGCCTGCTGCCCGGTTACGATACCATCGGCATCGCCTCGCCTATCATCCTCGTCACCTTGCGCATCATCCAGGGCCTGGCGCTGGGCGGTGAGTACGGCGGCGCAGCGACATACGTGGCCGAGCACGCGCCCGACAACAAGCGCGGCCTCTACACCAGCTTTGACCGGCCCCCACTGAGT
>NZ_CCBH010000083.1:0-1457 GCF_001368935.1 Novosphingobium sp. KN65.2 | reverse complement strand
TCACGCCACAGCCCTCCCCACCTGAGCCGCGACATAAGCCTGACCGTTCGCGCGGCTCATGGCCTCGCGCACACGGCCAATGGCAAACTCACAGCGTTCGATGACGAACGGGCCGCGCGTCTCGATTGCGAGATCGTGACCCTGTGCAATGATGTATTCCAGCTCGGCCAGCGCCTCACGCAGAGGGTTCAGGGCCGTGGGCAGGAAGTTCGCCGCGGGGCGCGCTTCGTAGCCGTTCTTGGCTGGGGTGATTTGGGTGATGTGCATTTAAGGCTCCATCTTCGCCGGGGCGCTGGTGGCTCACCGGCTTGATGGGGCAATAATACGTTGCGTATTCCTACTGTCAATACGTTGCGTATTATTTTTTCATACGCATTGTATGTTCACGATTCGGGCACCCCGCCCTGATCAACCTGTTGATCCGCCTTGTGTTATAGGAAATTTCCTACAGGCAGGGCGCTGTGCTATGAGAACGAATCAGGAACAAACACCCCCGGAGGATGATATGGGCATAGTTCTGGCAGAGCCTGCATGTGACGCAGGTTGCCTCCGTTGCGACCTTGAGTGTGCGGCTATGCCCCAGCGCCTGGCTTGGTGGGAGCGTGAGATTGAGCGCTTGTGCCGGGAGAAATCGACGAAGGCTCACTGCCTCGAAACCCGCCGACAGCTAAATATTGCTCTAGGCGCTCACGAAGCGCTTCTGGCACGATACGCAAGTAGTCCTCGATGGTTGCGCCGATCGGCAGCTCGCGCATAGCTGCGCCGATCATCTCCCTGAGATCTTCTGCGGGAAGTGTTAACGCCTCTGGCTCGTCTCCGCGCAGCCCCATTAACCATACAGGATCAACCTTGAACGCCTTGGCGTATGCATAGCCGGTCTCGATGTCGAACACGCGCGTTCCGTTCGCATGGCTCGTAAGAGTGGGGACTTTGAAGTTATGACGCTTGGCAACATCGGTGATCGACATTCCCGTTTTTGCGATCACCGATCTCAGGCGCCGCGCGCGTTCATCTTTGTCAGCAAGCATCTTCGCATTAATAGCGAGATTGCTAATACGTGTCGTATTGACATAAAAAATACGTTTCGTATTATGCTCCCATGTCACAGCTTGCATCGATTTACGCCGTCTGGGACGGCAACGCGGAAGCAATGGCCGCCGACATCGGCGAGAAGGCCGTAACCGTCAGGCAATGGCGTAACCGCGGCAACATCCCCCCGAGGTACTGGCCCAAGATCATCGAAAAGGCCGGCATCCATGGCGCGAAGCTTGATTGGCAGGACTTCCTGACCGAGCGCGCAGCATGACCGCGCTCGCCATCACAGGCGCTGTAGTCGCGGCCTTCTACGCCTTGGTAGCCGCCATCTGCTGGTCCGAACATCGACGGCATGCGCGTATCGACCGCGAGGATGAGCGCACCAAGCGCTTCATTTCCAAACTTCTCGAACCGGTGGAGGT
>NZ_CCBH010000082.1:0-1369 GCF_001368935.1 Novosphingobium sp. KN65.2 | reverse complement strand
AGACCGGGAGGCTATCGCTCGCGTTGCCTTTGCCGAGGCAGGCAATCAGGGGGATCGCGGCATTGCGGCGGTTGTGTTCACGATCATCAATCGCCTTGGCAATGGACGGTGGGGCAGCACGGTATCAGACGTGCTCAACGCGCCGCGCCAGTTCGAGCCTGTGACGCGGGCGGGGGGGCACTGGCGGAACCTTCGCCCCGTTCCTCCCGCTCGCCGCGCACGCGTGGATGCAATCGTCTCGCTGGCGCTCAAGGGTGAGCTGGCCGACGAAACAGGCGGCGCGCTCTATTTTCAGAACCCGACCATCGTTGCCCAGCGCGAGAAGGCCGGGACCGTCTCACGCGGCTTGACACATTTCGGCGGGCAGACACCCAGCGCCGTGATCGGCGATCATGCGTTCTACACTGGACGCGGCAAGAGGCCGCAGCGCAGAACCACCGCAGTCGATCAGCTCGCAGCCAACGACAGCGCGGATGAACGTCAGCGTGCCTATATCGAGGCAGGCGGGGCGATATTTGGACGGGCGAAAGACGAGGGGTTTGACCCGGCATCGACATGGGAAGCGACGGCCGATGACGGGGCAGAGAAGGGCGACAAAACAAATATGGTCGATGATCGAGCAGACGAGATTCTGACTGCATCAGCGCCGATTGTCTCCGAAGATGGCGACAAGGCGGCCGCGCAGGATGACGGCGGCATGTTCGTGCTTTCCAATGGCAAGACGAGCACCAGCCCAAGGGGAAATTGAGCTGAACCTTAGCGGTCAGTCGGAATTGTTTATCAGGTGCTTCACGTCCATGAAGGCCGGATCAGTTTCAGCGATGGAGCGCAAGGGAGGCAAGGTTGCTTCCGCCATAGCGTCGAAGTCGGGCAGCTCCGCGCTTGCCGGAAATTCGGACGATGAGGCGAGAGCGCTTTGTGGCGGAAGAAGATGGCCCATCAGATCGGCCAAGTCTTCGCGGTCCCTGTCGCGGCCAACACGATCGTCTAGGATTGAGATGATCCGTGCGATAAAGTCCGGGTCGGGATTGTCGCGGATTTCGGCAAGGATCGCGCCGCCTAGTATGATACGGGACCGCGTAGCCCTGCGCCGCATTCCCTTCGCAGCCAGCGCCCGATTTCTTTGGTCGCGTGCTTCACGGATCGCGAGTTCGCGTTCCAGCTCTTCGATTGGTCGCAGATCGACGGACATACGGCAAGCGTATCGCCATCAGCGGACAAGGTAAACCTTGACTATCGGATAGTCGAGGTTCATTGATCTAATTCCCCCTGAACAAGGGCGCACTTATACATTGCTTCGCAACGTCGCGCGGCGGGGATGCCCCACACCCCATCAACCGACGCCGAGGCCAGCGGTTGAGCCAAGGGC
>NZ_CCBH010000081.1:0-1311 GCF_001368935.1 Novosphingobium sp. KN65.2 | reverse complement strand
TAAAGCCGTCGAGATCGTGGAGAGGGTGAAAGCCAGCAAGGGATTCACGTCCCGCGAGGCTGCAATCAACGCGATCCTAGAGCGGATCGGGGACGATATGTTTCTGCAACAGGAGTTTCTGGCCGTGAGTGGATAAGAAAATGCCCGGCTCGAAGCCGGGCACCCTCAAAACCGCTTAGTGGGACAGTGCGCCAACACTGAACCTACAGACAATTTCCCACTTAGCGGTTTTCGGACTTCGGTTCAAGGGCGCTTGATTCGCGCAACGGGATTTTTTTGCCTGTCTCCCGGCCCTTCGCAAAGGAGGGACGACGATGAGTGACACCAGAAGAAAAGGGCCGCTGGCGATCGGGGAGCTGACCCAGCAGCTTTTCGGCCGAGCCTATGGCGACCGTAGCCGGGGCGGGAAGCACATCACCAAGGCCCGCGTGCGCGGCGGCAGCAAGGAAGCCGGGAGCGACGTAGAAAAGGGCTTCCTCGCGGCGCGAGACACCAAGACGCGCAAGGGATGCTGGCGTGCGATCAATCTGGCGTTTGAAAAGGGCCGCGCCCTGCGCGCGGAGCTGCGGCGCGAGCCGCGCGAGATAACGCAGTTCGAGCACTATTGCATGAGCATCACCAATTCCACGATCCGGGTGTATCAAGCCCTGTTGCGGATGGAGGAGCGTTTCAGGGGCAACGTGGTGCCCAGCTATGAAATGATAGCCGAATGGGCGACCGTCTCTAGGGCCACCGTCGCAAGGGCCTTGAACGCCCTTACCAGCATCGGCTTGCTGGCGCGCCTGCGGCGCTACGTCCACACCGTCACAGAGGACGGGGCGCGATCAGAGCAGACCTCCAATGCCTATCGGGTGGAATTGCCGAGGATGCTTCTCGAATTGCTCGACCGGCGCAAGCGCCCTGCCCCGGTGCCCGACGACGAGGCCCAGCGCCTACAGGACCGGCTTGAAGATGAGGCTTGGATGCTCTCCCGGTTGAGCAAGGCCGATTACATACGGGAGACGACGACATGCAAGGCCACAGCGGAGGCCCTAATCAGCCTATGGAACGGCATTTGCGCCCGTGATGGCGTTGTCGCCTAGCCGTGAGTCTCATAATGGTTCTGAACCTCCCCTTGAGTTTATTTATCTAAGGTGATGCGGAGTTGCGCTAGTCGCGCAACGCTTAATTGAGACTGTTTGAACACCAAAAAGGGGGTAAGGCTCCGATTTGGGGAGCTGACATGCGTGTCCATTCGGGGCGCGGATAGCGGCACTCTGTAAAACTGCGGGGCAGCGACCAAATATGCCTTGCGATGGAGGCCATTTTAGC
>NZ_CCBH010000080.1:0-3301 GCF_001368935.1 Novosphingobium sp. KN65.2 | reverse complement strand
CTACTTTCGGATCGGGCTCTAAGTGGGCAGATCGACGAAAGCGCGGAACCAACTTTACCACGAATTCGCTCACGACGCAGTACGACGCGACCTGCACATCGATACGAAATATGCCCGCTGCCCTCGCCAAATGCCCGCCTCTCTGCCAAGGGCTGAACAAACTGGAGATCAAGACATGTCGGGCGACTCAGAGGACTACATCTACGACGAGGACAGCGGCGAATGGCTGCCCGCTTCGGAACTGGCGGCCAAGCGTGCGGCGGAAGACACCGTGGAAGTGCGCGATGCAGTCGGCAACCTGCTGGCCGATGGCGACGCCGTGACGCTGATCAAGGACCTGGACGTGAAAGGGGCCGGCCAGACGCTCAAGCGCGGAACGCTGATCCCCTCGATCCGGCTCACCGGCGATGCCCAGGAGATCGACTGCAAGTATCCGGGGATCAAGGGCCTGGTGCTGCGGGCTGAATTCGTGCGCAAGCGCTGATCACGCCTCTCCACCGCAAGAGACATCATCCGCTGCAAGTGTCCTTGCCGAACCCCGCCCACGGGCATGTTCGGCAAGGATGCCCAGCGTAGCCAGCGTGCCGCCGGTCAATCCCGCGACACTGAATGCGATGATGGCAGGCTCGGCGATGTTCGCGAACTGCCTGGCGCACATACCGATAGGTTCGAAAAACTTGCTCATGGGGGCAACTCCAGTGGGTCGCAGCATCTATGCCGATGCCCTTCCCCCAGGAGAATTCGGATAAAACCAGCCTATTTGTTCAGGTTTTTCGAATGCCCGGCTCGCACCGGTGCCGCGCGAGCAGCGGGATGGCGCGCCTAGCCGGCGGCCCTGCCCTCCAACTCCTTCAGCGGAGCCATCGCCACCCGGTTGCGACCCTCTCGCTTGGCCTCGTACAAGGCCGCATCGGCGGCATGCACCAAGCCGTCGCGATCGCAATGCGCCGGCGCGCAGGCAACCCCGGCCGATACATGGACCTCTCCGAGAATCCTGTCGGCATGACGCAGTCGCAGTGCAGCGATCGATGCCCTGATGCCTTCGACCCGCCGTGCGGCTTCTTATGGGCCGAGGCCGGGCATGAGCAACAGGAACTCCTCCCCTCCATAGCGGAACACGTGGTCATCGGACCGGACAGCGTCCTTCAGAGCCTTCCCGACCGCGCGCAAGACCGCATCGCCCGCATCGTGGCCATATTCATCGTTGAAGCGCTTGAAGTGATCGATGTCGATCATGGCGCAGCTGATCGACAGGTCAGGCCGGGCCTCTGCCACGTGGCTTTCAAGGGCGACCTCGAGCTTGCGGCGGTTCGAGAGGCTAGTCAGCGGATCGGCCATGGCCATATCCTGCAAAGCATCGCGCAGCCGCAGGTTGTCGAGGGCCAGTCCGACGTTTTCAGCCAGGATGTTCAGGTACACATCCGAGACGGTTGCGGAGGCACCTCCGACAGCGAATTCGAAATAGAGCAGGCCCAGCGTTCCGCGCCGCGCGACGAGTGGAAGGCAGATCGTGTCTGCTACGCCCTTGCCCGTCAGCTCGAGGTGATCGCAGGGCACATCGATCACATTGCCCGCCGCCTTGTGCAGGCCGCCGCGCCGCAGGGCCCAACACGCGCTGACCGGGAAGCTCGAACGTGACTGCTGCGGCTCGGACCACGAGCAGAATTCGACCATCGCGTCCCGTTCGCAATCGAGCAGGAACAGGCTCCCCGCGGCCGATGGGACAATGCTGGGAATGAAGCGTTCGACGATGCCGCGAAGGTCGTCGATCGTGTCACAGTTCTGCATGCGCTGCGTCATGCGCGAGAGCAGGTCGCGCACGCTGCGGTCGGCATCGCGCTCCTGTTCGAGCCGTTGCCGCTCGATACCGTTCTCGCGAAAGATCCGCAGGGCCTGCGCCATGTCGCCGATCTCGTCGATCTGGTCGTAGACCGGCGGTTCGACGGCATAGTCCTGCGCCGCCAGCCGCGTCACGACGTCGCTGAGTTTCACGACCGGATGGAGCACGCGGCGACGGAATATGAAATAGAGAACGCACAGAAACAGCAGGCCGGTTATACCCAGCATGACTTCCGATGTGGTTCGCCAGAGCCGCGAGGTGCGCACGGCTTCCTGCATGGCCATCTCGGTGCGCTGGTCGATACGGCTCTGGAACCGGACGACGCCGGCCTGGATGCGCTCCAGCTCGCGCTCGTACTCAGGCGAGAACAGGATGGCGATGGCCTGACCGCGGTCGCCTTGGCCGCGCACCTTGATGGCGGCATCCTGTTCGTCCAGCAGGGCGTCGGCCTGCCGGAATACCTGTTGCAGATCATACAGCTCCGCGCTGCTCGCGCCGGCATCGCGAATGTGCCGCGCGCGATCCTCGACCTTCATCAGTTCCTTGAGCTCGTGCCGATAGGCAGTGAGGTCAGCCAGGCTGCCGCTGATCGCGTGCTGCCGCGCAAGGCCACTGAGGACACCGATATCTTCCGCGACGAGCGACGTTGCATGATCGAGTTCGTAGCGCTGCTGCACGGCATCGCGCTCCTGCTTCTGGGCGGTCGATGCCATGAGCATGGTCGCACCCGATGCGAGCGTGAGGGCAACGGTCGCTCCATATGCCCAGTTTGTGATGGTCGATAAGCGCATGATGCCAGCCTATAGACCACGCGGGATATCCAATGGTTAAAGGCCCGACCGGGTCTCCTGTGCCGCAGACGTACGCAAGGCGCCTCTGGGCACCTGCCATCGGCCCAATTCAGGCCGCGATCAGTACGCCATTGTAGATGGGATCTTCCAGCGCCAGCCCCGCCCCGTTTGCCACGCACAGCAAAGGGTTGTCCGCGACTGTCACGGGAAGCCCCGTTCCCTGCGACAGAACCACATCGAGTCGGTCGAGCAAGGCGCCCCCCCCGGTCATGACGATCCCCTGATCGACGATGTCTGCCGCCAGTTCGGGCGCAGTATTTTCCAGTGCGTTCAGGACGGTCTCGACGATCTGGTTGATCGATTCAGAGATCGCCTCGGCGATCTCGGCCTGACTGATCTCGATTTCCTTGGGCACGCCGTTGACGAGGTCGCGGCCCTTGGTGCGGATCACCTGTCCACAACCGTCCTCGGGCATGCGCGCGGTGCCGATGGCCAGTTTGATGCGTTCAGCGGTGACTTCGCCGATCATCAGGTTGTGCTTGCGCCGCACGGCAAGGGCGATAGCCTCGTCGAGCTTGTCGCCGCCGATACGCACCGATGTGCTGTAGGCCGATCCACGCAGGGACAGGACGGCGACTTCGGTCGTCCCGCCGCCGATATCGACGACCAT
>NZ_CCBH010000079.1:0-61114 GCF_001368935.1 Novosphingobium sp. KN65.2 | reverse complement strand
ACCGGGACGATGATTTTCATGCGATTCGGTCCTCTCTAAGGTCGGGACGGCAAATTTAACCGCGCAATTAAACTATACCGGGCTCGCTATTGCGCCCCCCGCACCTCGCGTCAAGCCCCTCGAAACGACAGATGCTCGAGAGTCCATGCATGCGATGCCGTTCGCAACGCGCCGGAACCCTACATGCAGAAACGGCGGGGGTCGCGAAACCCCCGCCGTTCCTTGATCCGTCGTGCGATAATTCGCTTGGAATTATCAGGCGGCGCTCTTCACTTCCGCGACGATCTTCTTGGCAGCATCGCCAAGGTCGTTGGCGGGGACGATCGGCAGGCCCGAATTGGCCAGGATGTCCTTGCCCTGCTGGACATTGGTGCCTTCGAGGCGGACGACGAGCGGAACCGAGAGGTTCACTTCCTTCGCCGCGGCAATGATGCCCTCGGCAATGACGTCGCACTTCATGATGCCGCCGAAGATGTTCACGAGGATGCCCTTCACGTTGGGGTCCTTGAGAATGATCTTGAAGGCCGCAGTCACCTTCTCGGTGGTGGCGCCGCCGCCCACGTCGAGGAAGTTGGCCGGGAACGAGCCATTGAGCTTGATGATGTCCATGGTCGCCATGGCAAGGCCGGCGCCGTTGACCATGCAGCCGATGTCGCCATCGAGCTTGATGTAGGCAAGGTCGTACTTCGAGGCTTCGATTTCCGCCGGGTCTTCCTCGGTCTCGTCACGCAGGGCGAAGACGTCGGGGTGACGGTAGAGAGCGTTCGAGTCGAAGCTCATCTTGGTGTCGAGAACCAGCAGCTGGCCGTCCTTGGTTTCGACCAGGGGGTTGATCTCGAGCATGTCGCAGTCGAGCGCCATGAACGCCTCGTAGATCTGCTTGGCGATCTTCTGGGCCTGCTTGTTGAGATCACCGCTCAGCTTGAGCGCATAGGCGACCGCGCGGCCGTGGTGCGGCTGGAAGCCTTCGGCAGGGTCGATGGTGACGGTGGTGATCTTTTCGGGGGTCGAGTGCGCGACTTCCTCGATGTCCATGCCGCCTTCGGTCGAGGCGATCATCGCGACGCGGCCCGAGGCGCGGTCGACGAGCATCGAGAAGTAGTATTCCTTGGCGATGTCGACGCCATCGGTCACGTAGAGGCGGTTGACCTGCTTGCCGGCTTCACCGGTCTGCACGGTGACAAGGGTGTTGCCGAGCATTTCCTTGGCGAAGGCTTCGACTTCCTCGATCGACTTGGCAAGGCGCACGCCGCCCTTCGCGTCGGGACCGAGTTCCTTGAACTTGCCCTTGCCGCGGCCACCGGCGTGGATCTGGGCCTTCACGACATAAAGCGGTCCGGGCAGCTGCTTGGCGGCGGCAACCGCTTCTTCAACCGTGAGAGCGGCGATGCCGGCGGGAATGCCCACGCCATACTTCGCAAGCAGTTCCTTCGCCTGATATTCGTGAATGTTCATAAGAAGAATCGCTTTCTGCTGGAGTGTCCTAGGGAAGGCGCGGGGAGCCCCGTATTTTGCCGGGCCGCATAAGCACATCCCTGCGCGCTTGAAAAGTCCCGAACCCTGCGCAATTTCATAGGTGGGACGCAACACACTCGGGAAACATGATTCCCGTCAACCGATTGCTTGAAGATGATTGACCGCGGCAAACTCGAATCCATCGTGCGGGAGGCAGGACGCCTCGCCCTGGCCGGCTGGCCGGGTGACGGGCATGCGCTCAGGCACTGGGAAAAGACGCCGGGAAGCCCGGTCTGCGACGCCGATCTGGCAGTCGATGCCTTTCTCAAGAAGGAGTTATCCGCCCTGCTGCCGTCCGCCGGTTGGCTGTCCGAGGAAACCGCGGATGCGCCCGATCGCCTGCGCGAACAGCTGGTATGGCTGGTCGATCCGATCGACGGAACGCGCGATTTCATCGCCGGACGGACCGGCTGGGCCGTCTCGGTCGCTCTCGTCAACACCCGCCGCCCACTCTTCGGTTATCTTTACGCCCCTGCCCGCCGCCGGGAGGATGGCGGCGAATTCTGGCAGGCCGAGGCGGGCAAGGGCAGCTGGCGCAACGGCACGCGACTCGCCGCAAGCGTCCGCGATTCCCTTCCCGGCGCGCGGGTTCCGGCCAAGAAACTGGCCTCCGAGGATGCCGATCTGACGCTCGTGGAACAGCCCAACTCGATTGCCTTGCGCATGGCGATGGTTGCCGCTGACGAGGCCGACCTGCTCGCCTCGCTGCGCTGGGGCTTCGAATGGGACATTGCCGCAGCCGGACTGATCGCCCGCGAAGCAGGCGCGACGGTCACCGACGCCTTCGGCAAGGCGCTCAATTACAACAAGCACGATCCGCGCGCCTTCGGCGTGCTCGTCACCTCGTCGGCGATTCACGCCGATGCCGTGACCCGACTCGCCGATCGCGCCCGCCGATTCTCGGCCTGAGGCACAAAAATCGGCCCATGTTCGCTATCGGTTGCCTGCTGCCCGTCCTGCTTTTCGTCGCAGGCGCCGTTGTGGGGGCCATGCTGGGAGGCAATACCGGCTCGATCTGGGGCGCGGGGCTCGGGTTCGCCGTCGGGCTGATCGTTCCCGTGATAGTGCTTCTCTTCGCCCGCAAGGGGCGCGAACGCGGCGGCTGATCGCCCTCACCCCGACCGGTGATAGGGATGCCCGGCGAGAATCGCGGTCGCCCGCCAGAGCTGTTCGGCCAGCATTGCCCGGGCCATGAGATGCGGCCAGGTCATCTTTCCGAAGCACAGCAGGTGATCCGCCCGGGACCTGGCCTCGTCACCATGGCCGTCGGCAGCGCCGATCAGGAACCGGCATTCGCGCACGCCTTCGTCACGCCACCGGCCGAGCAGCGCGGCGAATTCCTCGGACGACATTGCCTTGCCCCGCTCGTCGAGCAGGACCTCGCGCACGGGAGTCTGCACCGGGGGCGGGACCTTGCCGCCGATGTCGGGCAATTCGCTGTGCTTGAAAGGCCAGGTGATCCGCTTGGCATAGCGATCGAGCAGCTCGGCTTCCGGCGAGCGGGCGATCTTGCCGCGAGCGATGATATGCAAAAGCATGGCGTTGGCGCGCACTGTCCCACGGGACGCTGGCGCGTCTCAAGTTCCTTTCGCGAGCCCGGCCGGTGTTCTCCCGGACCGGGTCTATCCTCTCAGGCCGTCGTCAATGGACCGATTCGACCCTCAGGCTGCGCCCGAGGGACCATCGAAGCCCCACATCCGTTCGAGGTTGTAGAAGCTGCGCACTTCCGGACGGAAGAGATGGACGATCACGCCACCCGCATCGACGAGTACCCAGTCGGCTGCCGGCAGGCCCTCTACGCGAGGATTGCCGAAGCCGCCCTGTTTCAGACGTTCGCCGAGTTTCTGGGCCATTGCGGCCACCTGCCTCGTCGACCGGCCGGAAGCGATCACCATGTAATCGGCGATGCTCGACTTGCCTTCGAGATCGATCGTAACAAGGTCCTGCGCCTGGTCGTCATCCAGGGACTGCAGGACCAAGGCCAATTGCGGGTCGTCGCTGTCGACCATGGCCGGGGGCGTTGCGCCGGTTGTAGCCGGCTGTATCTGTGCCTGTGGCATCTAGTTCGGTACTGCTCCTTTCAATGACCGTCCCGGCGCGATGGCAAACATCCCGCCGCAGACAATCAGGTTTTCGAGGGGATGGATTCGCAGCAGAGAAGGGCAAGGCCCAGTCACGCTGCATCTCCGGGAATCGGGCGGTGCGTGACACCGTCCCGAAAGCGACCGTTGCGCGAAAGGCCGTTCGACGGCTTCCGGGCCCAGTCCGGATCAGCCCGGCGTATCGCCGTTGCCGACCGCGTATCGGGGTCGAATCGCAATGTCACCAGCGCAGGCGCGCTCCACCTTTCCGGACCTCTGAGACTGGATCGGGGCCTCCGGAACTTCCCCAGCCAGGCCATCGCGGGGCTCGCGAAGGCAGGCCCATCATACCCCGGACGGGCAATTACCGCAATCGGCATGAGTCGGGCCAGCTCGCGCCAGTCCTTCCAGCGGTGCAGCTGGGCGAGATTGTCAGCCCCCATAAGCCAGACGAAGCGGCGTTTCGGATAGCGCTGAAGCAGCTTCCGAAGCGTGTCGACGGTGTAGCGCGTGCCCAGTTCGCGCTCGATCGCGGTTACGCGGATCCGCGCTCGCAGCGCCTGGCGCCGGGCCGATGCTACCCGCGCTGCCAGCGGCGCCATCCCCGCCCTGGGTTTGAGCGGGTTGCCCGGAGAGACCAGCCACCAGACTTCGTCCAGCCCCAGCGCCTCCATGGCGAACAGGCTGATCCGCCGATGACCGCCGTGCGCCGGGTTGAAACTGCCGCCCAGCAGGCCGGTAACCGGCCCGGACCGCCCGCTGCCGCCCGCCTTGCTCGGGACTGTCCCGGTCAGGGCCGGGCCTGTCCGGTTCCGCGCACCTGCCACTTGTAGGTGGTCAGCCCTTCGAGCGCGACCGGGCCGCGCGCATGGAGACGGCCCGTGGCAATGCCGATCTCGGCGCCAAGACCGAACTCGCCGCCATCGGCGAACTGGCTCGACGCATTGACCATGACGATGGCGCTGTCGGCTTCCGCGAGGAAGCGCTCGGCCGCCGCTTCATCGGCAGTGATGATCGCGTCGGTGTGATGCGAGGAATGCATCGCGATGTGATCGAGCGCGGCATCGAGACCGTCAACGACCGCAACCGAGAGCACCGCGTCGAGATATTCGGTGTCCCAGTCTTCCTCGGTCGCCGGCAGAATCCGCGGATCGAGCGCGCGGGCGCGAGCGTCGCCGCGCAGTTCGCACCCGGCATCGAGCAATGACGTCACGACGTCGCGCGATCCGGGGAACTGGGTATCGAGCAGCAAGGTTTCCATCGCCCCGCAAATCCCGGTCCGCCGCATCTTGGCGTTCAGCGCGACGCTGCGGGCCATTTCCGGATCGGCGGCGGCATGCACATATGTGTGGCAGATGCCATCGAGATGGGCGAGCACCGGCACGCGGGCGTCGGCCTGGACCCGCGCGACAAGGCTCTTGCCGCCGCGCGGCACGATCATGTCGATCAGGCCGGCTGCGGTCAGCATCGCGCCGACGACGGCACGGTCCTGCGTCGGCACGAGCTGGATCGCCGCCGCGGGAATGCCGACGCTCTCCAGCCCCTTGGCCATCGCGGATTGAATCGCGCGGTTGGAATGCAGCGCCTCGCTACCGCCACGCAGCAGCACGGCATTGCCGGAGCGCAGGCACAGGGCCGCGGCGTCGGCCGTCACGTTGGGGCGGCTTTCATAGATGATTCCGATCAGGCCGATCGGGATGCGTACGCGGCTGAGCTGCAAGCCGTTGGGCCGCTCGGTCTTCTCGATCACCTGCCCGACGGGATCGGGCAAGGCAGCGACCTGGTCCACGGCATCGGCGATACCTGCAAGGCGCGCCGGATCGAGCCGCAAGCGATCGAGCATCGCACCGGTCAGGCCCTTGGCTTCACCGGCTGCGATGTCGAGCGCATTGGCTTCCAGAATTGGCGCTTCCGATTCCCGCAGGGCTGCAGCCGCAGCGCGCAGCGCCTCGGCCTTCTGGGCATCGCTGAGCCGGGCAAGAACGCGCTGGGCGGCGCGACCCTCGCGAGCAATGCGCGCGACAAGCACTTCGGGCGTTTCGGCATCGGTCGTGCCGGCGATTGTGGTCTCTACGGTCATGGGCGCGAACTAGCACCGAAGCGGCCGCGTGTCACCGATCCCGCGTAGTAACCAAATTGGTGCAACATGGCTTAATGGTTAACCGTATGTGGAAACAGAGAAACCATTCTTGACAAGAACCGCGCAATTCCGGGCAAAGGCCCAAAGGCGGGTTCCATCAGGTCATCGCAACGAGGGCTCGACTCACCCCGAATCTGCAGCCCTTTAAGGTCAGTGGATTCGCATTTTGGGCCCCTCCCTGCTAGTTGCCGCGGCCGGGACTGGGAAAACAATAGTTTAACGAGCGGGGTCGTTTTGAACTTCACATCAGCCGGGGCGTGGCTTTCACGCCTTAGGGCCAAATTTCCGGATCGCGAGTTTATCATGCGGTCAGACGGACAGGTCCGTTTCATCCGCATTTCCTCTGCCATGCAGCTCAGCGCTGTGGGCGGCGCAGTGTTGCTGGCAACGGCCTGGTGCGGCTCGATGGGCGCGGTGGCGTTCGAACGCTGGTCCGCGACGAGCGAGCAGGCCGAACTGCTCGACCGCGAAGCCAAGGTCGCCACGGCCGAAAGCCGAGTCGCCAAGTACCGCGACGGCATCGATGAAGTGACCTCCGATCTTGCGCGCCGCCAGAAGTTCATCGAACAGATGGTGGAAGCCCACATCGGCGACCTGCCCGATGACAAGGCCGAAGGCGAAACCGTTTCCGACAGCAGGCAGGAAACCGCGAAGACCGTCTCCAAGGTCAGCGCCGTCCTGCCCGAGGCTTCGGAACTGGCTCATATCGAAGCCGAGCAGCTCGCCTTCGTCGAACGCCTGACCAGTTATGCCGACCGCCGCGCCGAATCGGCATCGAAGGCCATCCGCAAACTCGGCCTCAATCCCAACACGATCATCGCTGGCTCGCGCCGCGCCGAAGGTGGTCCGCTGCTGCGCCTCGCCACCGGCAAGGACGGTTCGCTGGATCCGCGGTTCAAGCGCCTGGGTGTCAGCCTTGCCCGCATGGACGCTCTGGAAAACGGCCTTGCCTCCATCCCGCAGGTGAAGCCGGCCAAGGTCGCATACGTTTCCTCCAGCTACGGCTATCGCTCCGACCCGTTCACCGGCGGAGCGGCCTTCCACGCCGGCCTCGACTTCCCCGGCCCGAAGGGATCGCCGATCTACGCCGCAGCCAAGGGCAAGATCACCTTCGTCGGTGGCCGTCAGGGTTACGGCAACTGCATCGAGATCAGCCATGGCAATGGCCTGATGACCCGTTACGGCCACCTTTCGGCCTTCAAGGCCAAGGTCGGCCAGAAGGTCGATGCCGGGACGGTCATCGCTGCCATGGGCAGCACCGGTCGCTCGACCGGTTCGCACCTTCACTTCGAAGTCCGTGTCAACGGCCGGCCGGTGAACCCGCGCCCGTTCCTCGAGGCTGCCACCAATGTTCAGCAAGAAGCCCGCTAATATGGCCAAGTCGAATGCGAGCCCGCGTCCGTCCAACGGTTCGACGTTCTCGATGCTGGGCGCCGACACCAACATCGTCGGCAATATCGAGGCTTCGGCGGACCTGCACATCGACGGACGGATCGAAGGCGACATCACCTGCAACGCTCTGGTCCAGGGCGAAGCGAGCGAGATCGTCGGCGCCGTAAAGGCGGAAACGGTCCGCATCGCCGGCACCGTTCGCGGCACCATCGCCGCGCGCGAGGTCGTCATTCTCAGGACCGCGAAGATCGACGGCGACGTGGCCTACGATGCCCTGACCATCGAACAGGGCGCCCGCCTCGACGGCCGTCTGAGCCCGAGCGGCGGCCACATGCCGCCAGCTTTCGGCAACGCAGACGAAGCGCAGGTCGCCCTCGAAGCGGCCGAATAAGAACGCAATTGCAGGAATCAGGGCAGGCCGCTCCCGCTGGAGCGCCTGCCTTTTTATTTGCCCAGCACTTCGGCCCGCAGCGCCTTGCGGTCGAGTTTGCCGACCATCGTCTTGGGCAGCGAATCGCGCAGCACCACCTTGTCGACGCGCTCATGCTTGCCGACCCGCTCGTTGAGCCAAGCGGCAATCTCTTCAGCGCTCGTCGCCTCACCCGTTTCGGCAACGACGTAAGCGCGTGGGACCTCTCCGTGATATTCGTCGGGCACGCCCAGCACCATCGCCTCGCGCACTGCGGGGTTAGCGAGGAGCACTTCCTCGACCTGGCTGGGAAAGACCTTGAATCCGCCGACGGCGATCATGTCCTTGCTGCGGTCGATGAGGTGGACGTAGCCGTCCTCGTCGATCGTCGCGATGTCGCCGGTGCGCAACCAGCGCTTGCCATCCAGTTCGACGAAGACCTTGGCCCCGGCCTCGGGCCGGTTCCAGTACCCGACCATGACCTGCGGCCCGTTGATCGCCAGTTCACCCGGCTCTCCCGATGCCGCCTCGCGCGTGGGATCGTCCTTGTCGAGCAGGCACAGGTCCGTGCCGGGCATGGGGTGGCCGATGGTTCCCGGCCGCTCCGGCCCGTCGAAAGGATTGGTCGCGACGACCCCGGCGGCCTCGGTCAGCCCATAGCCTTCGACAAGGGTCGCGCCGCTCGCCTTCTCGAAGCGCGCCTTGACCGGCCCCGGCAAAGGCGCGCCGCCGGAAATGCAGGTGAACAGGCTGGAGAAATCGGTGCGAGCCATGTCGGGATGATCGAGCAGCGCCTGGTACATGGTCGGCACACCGGGCATCGCGGTCGCCCTCACCCGTTGCAGCGTGGCCAGGCATTGCCCCGCATCGAAGCGCGGCAGCATGGCGATGGTCCCGCCATCGTAGACCGTGCGATTGAGTACCGTCGCATTGGCAAAGACATGAAAGAAGGGAAGGACACCCACGATCACGTCGCGCGCATGGGCATGGGGATCGATTTCCTCGATCTGCCGGGCGTTGACCGTGAGATTCTGGTGGGTGAGCATCGCGCCCTTGGGCGTTCCGGTCGTACCCCCGGTATATTGCAGCATCGCCAGGTCGGTCATCGGGTCAATCTCGACCGGCGCGGGTTCGCCATCGTGCAGCAGGTCGTTGAATTCGAACACGCAGTCTTCGCGCGGGATTGCAGCGATGTCCTTGCGGCGGAACAGACGCAGGCCCAGGCCCTTCCAGAACGGCAGCATGCTGGAAAGACGGGCGACCACCAGCCACTCAAGCGCGGATTCCCGGTGCACCTTGCACGCCGTCGGCAGGAGAGCCGGAACGTCCAGCGTCACCAGCAGGCGCGCGCCCGAGTCGGCGACTTGCGCCTCCAGTTCCGTGGCCGTGTAGAGCGGCGAGAAGTTGACGACGGTGACGCCCGCCATGAACGCGCCGAAGTAGGCCGAGAGATAACAGGGCACATTGGGCAGGAACAGACCGATCCGGTCACCCTTGCCGAGACCGAGAGACTGCAACCCGCGGGCGAAGCGGCGCGCCTCTTCGTCGATCTGCCGATAGGTGAACGCGCGCCCGAGAAAGTCGGCTAGGACACGTTGGCCATAGGCGGCCACACTGCCGGCAAACATCTGCGGCATCGCAAGCGGAGCGAAGTCCTGCTGCCAGTTGCACGGGTGCGCGTAACGTTCCCGCCAGACTTTGGGGCCGATCCTCTCGTTCATGAGAGCAGTGTGAAGCGTCACCGGTCCTGCGACAAGGGCGATGCAGCCTATGCAAACGAATGCAGCGGGGACGACCGGTCAGTCATCCCCGCTGCTCTTGTTCTCATCCCCTGGGGGAGAAGAAAGCTTATTCGCCGCTTTCCGCTTCGGCTGCGCGCTTGGCTTCGAGCCATGCGGCGGCTTCGGCTTCCTGCGCGGCTTCGCTGGCAGCCTTGACGGCAGCCTCGCGCTCGGCGCGCAGTTCCTCGATCAGGGCCTCGCGGTCGTCGACCAGACGCTCGTCACTGACGACTTCGTCCTCGATGCCGGCCTTCTTGGCGGCCTTGGCTACAATCGCGTCAAGCTCTCGCTGCGAGCACAGGCCGAGGGTAACCGGGTCCTTCGGCGTGATGTTGGCGATGTTCCAGTGCGAACGGTCGCGGATCGCGGCGATGGTGTTGCGCGTCGTGCCGATCAGCTTGCCGATCTGCGCGTCCGACACCTCGGGATGATTGCGCAGGATCCAGGCGATACCGTCCGGCTTGTCCTGGCGCTTCGAAACCGGGGTGTACCGCGGTCCCTTGGTGCGGCTGACGGTGACCGGCACCTTGTGCATCTTGAGCTTGTACTCGGGGTTCTTCTGACCCTTTTCGATCTCGTCCATGGTCAGCTCACCAGCGCGAACGGGATCGCGCCCGGTGTACTTGCTGGAGGCAAGATCATCGGCCATCGCCTGCACTTCAAGCATGTGCAGGCCGCAGAATTCGGCGATCTGCTCGAAAGTAAGGGCAGTATTGTCGACCAGCCAGGAGGCGGTCGCATGCGGCATGAGCGGTGTCGGCTGGCTCATTGTTCTGGATCTCCGACGAACTTTGGCAAGTAGCGCAAATAATAAGGGCCGCCCCTTCGCGGAGCGGCCGTTCCGGACCCGATTTAGGTGAAAGTTCCGGATTCGGCAAGCACGATGCCCGAGAATCGCGCATTCTCGGCTCAAGGCCTGCAAGCGAGGTCGGCAAGGCGGTCCGATCAAGCCGGCGTCGGCCTTGTCAGAAGTCAATCCATCCGAACGTAACCGGGAAGCCCAGAGATGCGTTCGAGCCAACGGCAGATTGCCGGATAATCGTGCAGGCGAAAGCCGCCTGCCTCGCAGACGTGGGTATAGGCATAGAGCGAAACGTCGGCGAGACTCGCGCTGCTGCCGACAAACCAGTCGTGCACGCCGAGGTGCTGTTCCATCACCGAAAGCGCCGCCTCTCCCCCTGCCCGCTTCGCCATGATCTGGTCGCGCTGCATGGGTGTGAGATTGGCCTCGCCGACGAAGCAGAGCCAGAATCGCAGGGTCGCGATATTGGGTTCGTGATTGTACTGCTCGAAGAACATCCAGCGCAGCATGTCGGCCCGTTCGAACCGGTCCACTGGCACAAGGCTTGAACCCTCGGCGAGATACCAGCAGGCCGCATTGCTTTCCGGCAGGAACCTGTCGCCGATCTGGAGAACCGGAATCCGGCCGTTGGCATTGACGTTTGCCAGAAACTCCGGCGTGCGCGTTTCGCCGTTCATGATGTCGTAGAGGCGCCGCTCCAGCGGCACGCCGAGCATGGCCGCAGTAAGGCGGATCTTGTAGCAATTGCCGCTGCGCGGATCCTCGTGAAGGATCAGATTACCGCTCAATCCCGCCTCCTTCCTGTCTACGAGAAGCGGCGCTGCCCGCTGCGCGATGTCATGACGTCACGCAGCGAGGACGATCTTCCCGATATGGTCTCCCGATTCCATGTGGGCATGTGCCTTGGCAGCTTGGGCCAGCGGAAACTGCCTGTCCATGATCGGGCGCAAGGACCCGTCAGCCACCAGCGACCAGACATTCGACAGGATTTCCTGTGCCAGCAGCTCCTTGAACGTGTCGGACCGCGGCCGCAGCGTCGAACCGGTCAGCGTGTAGCGATTGCGCATGACGATGCCCATGTTGATCTCGGCCTTGACCCCACCCTGCACCGCAATGGTCACGTGCCGCCCATCCGGGGCAAGGCACTTGAGATTGCGGGCGACGTAATCGCCGGCAACCATGTCGAGCACGAGGTTCACACCCTTGCCATCGGTAATCCGGGCAACTTCGGCGACGAAATCGGACGCCTTGTAGTCGATTGCGTGATCGGCGCCGATCTTCAGCGCCTGTGCGCACTTTTCCGCCGAGCCACAGGTCACGATGACGGTCAGGCCGAATAGCTTGCCGAGCATTGTCGCCATCGTCCCGATGCCGCTGGTCCCGCCATGGACGAGCAGGGTTTCCCCCTCGCAGGCGTATCCGCGCTCGAACACGTTGTGCCAGACGGTGAACAGAGTCTCGGGCAAGGCCGCAGCCTGGTCGAGCGGCAGGCTGGCCGGCACGGGCAGGCAGTGTCCGGCGCGGGCGATGCAGAATTCGGCATAGCCGCCGCCGGAAACGAGTGCACAGACGCGGTCTCCCTCGCCGATTTCGACGACGCCTTCCCCGACAGCGACGATCGTGCCGGAAATCTCCAGGCCCGGAATCGGCGAGGCGCCCGGCGGCGGAGGATAGTGTCCCTGTCGCTGTACGACGTCAGGTCGGTTTACTCCGGAAAAGGCAACCTGGATGAGCACTTCTCCGGGGCCTGGAACGGGTACGGAAAGCTCTTGCGGCTGCAGGACCTCGGGGCCTCCCGGCTCGAGAAATCCCATGGCGGCCATGGTCTTGGGCAGTTTAACTGACATGGCTGACTAGTTGGCACAGTCACTGGCCACAAGGAAACCACTTTGATGCATTGACATGGAGAAATTCCCGTCCGATGCTGCAGTGCAATGGACGATGATGATCGACCGCGGCGGCGGTCGTCCGAGGACAACCTCGGCGCAGCCAGCCTCCTCGCCAGCGAAAGCCTGGATCGCTATTCGCTGGACGAACTCGATGCACGTGTCGCCCTTCTTCAGGAAGAGATCGACCGCATAAAGGCGCACCGTCAGAAGGCTTCGGCGCACATGCAGGCGGCCGAGTCCCTGTTCAGGCCAAGGACATCGTGATGGCGGCAGGTTCCCAACGTGAACCTCGCAAGCGCCCTGAGTGTTCCTATATGGAACCTGAAACCAGTTTTCGTCCAAAAACTCCCCTGCAAGGAGAGTCCCACTTCGCAATGAAAGTGTCCTAGATGCCCAGTTTTGCGCAAAGCCTAGAAAAGACCCTGCACTCCGCGCTGTCACACGCGTCCGAGCGGAGCCACGAGTATGCGACTCTCGAGCACTTGCTGCTCGCGCTGATCGACGATCCGGACGCGGCACAGGTCATGCAGGCTTGTGGCGTGGATCTCGGCGATCTGGGCGATGTCGTGCGGCAGTATCTCGACCAGGAATATCAATCGCTGAAAACCGAGGAAAAGGGCGATCCCGCCCCGACCGCCGGGTTCCAGCGGGTGATCCAGCGCGCGATCCTGCATGTGCAATCGTCGGGCAAGGACACCGTGACGGGCGCCAACGTACTCGTCGCACTGTTCTCCGAACGAGATTCCTACGCGGTCTATTTCCTGCAGCAGCAGGACATGAGCCGTCTCGATGCGGTCAGCTACATCAGCCACGGCATCGGCAAGGGCGGCAAGCGAATCGAAGACCGCAGCCCCAAGGGATCAGAAGAGCAGACCCCGACACCGGAAGAAAAGGCCGAGACCAAGGCCGCCAACAAAAAGGACTCGGCGCTCGACCAGTTCTGCGTCAACCTCAACGAAAAAGCGCTTGCCGGTAAGGTCGACCCGCTGATCGGGCGCGGCCCGGAAGTGGATCGCACGATCCAGATCCTGTGCCGCCGTTCCAAGAACAACCCGCTCTATGTCGGCGATCCCGGCGTCGGCAAGACCGCTATCGCGGAAGGCCTGGCGCGCAAGATCGTCGAGGGTGAAGTGCCCGAAGTCCTGTCCGAAGCGGTGATCTACTCGCTCGACATGGGCTCGCTGCTCGCCGGCACCCGCTATCGCGGTGACTTCGAGGAACGCCTCAAGCAGGTCGTGGCCGAACTGGAAAAGATGCCGCACGCGATCCTGTTCATCGACGAGATCCACACGGTGATCGGTGCCGGCGCCACCAGCGGCGGCGCGATGGACGCATCGAACCTGCTCAAGCCGGCGCTTTCGGGCGGTACGATCCGCTGCATCGGCTCGACCACCTACAAGGAGTTCCGCAATCACTTCGAGAAGGATCGCGCCCTGCTGCGCCGGTTCCAGAAGATCGACGTGAACGAGCCGACCGTCGAGGATACCATCAAAATCCTCAAGGGCCTGCGCACGGCTTTCGAGGATCACCACGGCGTGCGCTACACGCCCGATGCGATCAAGACCGCCGTCGAGCTTTCGGCGCGCTACATCAATGACCGCAAGCTGCCCGACAAGGCGATCGACGTGATCGACGAAGTCGGTGCGATGCAGATGCTGGTGCCGCCCAGCCGCCGCAAGAAGACAATCACCGCCCGCGAGATCGAGCAGGTCATCGCGACGATGGCGCGCATCCCGCCCAAGTCGGTCAGCTCGGACGACAAGAAGGCGCTCGAGAATCTCGAACGCGACCTGAAGCGCGTGGTCTTCGGCCAGGACAAGGCGATCGAGGTCCTCTCGACCGCCATGAAGCTGAGCCGCGCCGGCCTGCGCGATCCGGACAAGCCGATCGGCTCGTTCCTGTTCTCCGGCCCGACCGGCGTCGGCAAGACCGAAGTCGCCAAGCAGCTCGCCACGATCATGGGCATTCCGATGCAGCGCTTCGACATGTCCGAGTACATGGAGCGTCACTCGGTCAGCCGCCTGATCGGCGCACCTCCGGGGTACGTCGGGTTCGACCAGGGCGGCCTGCTCACCGATGCCATCGACCAGCAGCCGCACTGCGTCCTGCTGCTCGACGAAATCGAGAAGGCGCACCCCGACCTGTTCAACATCCTCCTGCAGGTGATGGACAACGGGAAGCTGACCGACCACCACGGCAAGACCGTCGATTTCCGCAACGTCGTCCTCATCATGACGACCAATGCGGGCGCTTCGGACATGGCGAAACAGGGCATCGGCTTCGGCGACACCTCGAAGGCTGACGCCGGCGAGGAAGCCGTGAAGCAGATGTTCAGCCCCGAGTTCCGCAACCGTCTCGATGCCATCGTGCCCTTTGCCTATCTGGCCAAGGAAACGATCAGCCGGGTCGTGGACAAGTTCATCCTCCAGCTCGAACTGCAGCTGGCCGACCAGAACGTCCACATCCAGTTCGACTCCGATGCCCGCGAATGGCTGGGCCACCGCGGTTACGACCGCCTCTACGGTGCCCGCCCGATGGCGCGGGTCATCCAGGAGCGGGTCAAGCAGCCGCTGGCCGAGGAACTGCTGTTCGGCAAGCTCGCCCATGGCGGAGAGGTCCACGTCTCGGTGAAGGAAGACGCGCTCAATTTCGAGCTGACGCCCGCCCCGCCGAAGGAAACGAAGGCCAGGAAGAAGAAGGCACCTGCCAAGAAGTCGGTCCGCAAGACCGGGCCCCAGCCGGAAGAGAACACCGACGACTGAGGCTATACGGCACGGGCGATGCAAGGGGGCGGGCGCCGAGAGGTTCCCGCCCCCTTTCGTGTGCGCCCCTCACTTCGTCCAGTTCCGGTCTGCGAGACGATCCGCCACGGTTTGACCGCGATCAAGTTCCACGTGAAACGCATCGGCTATGCGACGAGGATAGCCCCCACTTGCGGAGAAGATGTCAGTGTCGAGCCAAGCCCCCGTCATCGATGAAGCCCAAACTCCCGATACCCCTTTCTATCGCCTCGGTGGCGCGCCGGTGTTCGAAGCCATCTGCAACCGCTTCTACGACCTGATGGACGAAGACCCGCAATATGCCGAGCTGCGCGCCATGCATGCCCAGGACCTTGCGCCGATGCGCAAGGCCCTGCCCCAGTTCCTTGCCGGTTGGGCCGGCGGCCCGCGCGACTGGTTCGAGGCCGTCCCCGGACGCTGCATGATGAGCGTGCACAAACCCTTCGCCATCAACAGGGCCGTTGCCGAGCAATGGGCCGATGCAATGAACCGGGCGGTCGCCGATGTCGCACCCGAACCGGCGGACATGGCCAAGGCGATGGGCGAGGTTCTCGGCAATCTCGCGCGCGGCATGGGCCGCTGAGCCGAATCTGCGGATCGCGCCTGCGCACATCGCCTCCTTTCAGATCGCACTCGCCAGACGGACCGGCGCGCGATAGGTTGCGCAGGTGAACTCGCTAGACCCACCGCGACAGGCCCTCGCTACCGCGCTTGCCGCGCTCGCCGGCTACGTCGATGCCGTGGGGTTTCTGTCCGCTGATCGCTATTTCGTGTCGTTCATGTCCGGCAACACGACGCGCCTCGCCACCGACCTCATTGCCGAGGGACCTCATCGCGCGCTCGTCCCGGCGCTTCTGATCCTTGGGTTCGTGCTGGGCGTGGCGATGGGCAACGTGGTCGCCCACAAGGCAGGCCGATGGCGCAAGCCCGCCGTTCTCTCGCTCGTTACCGCGCTCCTCGCATTGGCCGCGCTTCTGGCACTGGCGGAATATCTCGAAGCGATGATGGCCATGCTCGTCTTCGCCATGGGCGCGCTCAACAACACGATGCAGCGCAACGAGACGCCCGTAGCGCTGACCTATCTCACCGGCGCGCTGGTGCGCATCGGTCAGGGTCTGGGCGGCCTGCTTAGCGGACGCGGAGCCAACGGCATCGCCGGCTTCCTCGCCCTGTGGCTGGCACTGGCCGGCGGCGCGGCGCTCGGCGCGACGATGTTCCTGCGGGTCGGTGCAGCCTGCCTGCCCCTCGCCGTACTCGCCGCAGCGCTGCTATCGGTTGCCGGCTGGCGAATCGCCCGCGTCAGTCGCGAATCCTGAACTGCTTTTCGCGAGAAGTTGCGCCGCGCAACAACTCCAGCCGCGACGGAGCCAGCCCGAGAGCCTCGGCAAGCAGGTCGCGCACGGCATCGTTGGCCTTGCCGTCCTGCGGTTTGGCCCGGACCTTGGCGAGCAGCTTGCCCTCAGCGATCTCCAGACCTTCGACCTTGGCGCCGGGAGTCACACGGACCGCGAGCCGACTCTCCGCATCGACCAGCGCCCGAAGCGCCTGTGCATCGGGCAGTGCCGGCCTGGGTCTTGCCATCAGCCCGCGACACCGAGCGCCTCGGCGTGGTTGCGACCGTTGATGACATAACGGGCAACGCCCTCGCGGTTGGCAACAATCGCATCTTCGGAAAGGTCGCGGATGTACTTGGCGGGACGCCCCATCCACAGCTGGCCTGCGCCGATGCGCTTGCCGGTGAGCTGCGCCCCGGCCGCGAGCATGCCATCGGTCTCGATATGGCTGCCGTCCATGACGATCGCGCCAAGGCCAACGAAGGCACTGTCTTCCAGCGTGCAGCCATGGACCATCGCCATGTGTCCGATCAGTACGTCCTCGCCGATCAGCGTCGGATAGCCTTCGGGTCGACCGGCCTTGGGACTGTCGCAATGGACGACGGTGCCGTCCTGGATGTTGGTGCGCGCACCGATGACGATGCGGTTCACATCGGCCCGGATCACGCAATTGTACCAGATGCTCACGTCTGGGCCGATCTCGACATCGCCGATGATCCGGCAACCCGGCGCGATGAAGGCGCTGGAGTGGATCTTCGGAGCCTTGCCGTGGATAGCGGCGACGGTGATGTCGTTGCGGTTTTCGATCATGGGTATCCTATCAGCCTGGACCAGCGAATGAACGGCAGGATGGAGGCGTGGTCGTCCGTCCAGGGCCTCTGTGCCGGTGCTTGCAGCCGACTCCATGGGCTATCGGGCTGCATCTTCGCAAGCTCGTTGATTGAAGAGCTGTCGCGCGAGAGAGCGATCCAGTGCGACGGCGTATAGAGGTAGAGGTTCTCCGGCCAGTCCTGGCGCACGCGCGCGGTCAGCCCTTCGCTGCGGGCCAGGGCGGCGATCACCGGCTCCAGCTCCACGTAGCGGTTCGAGATATGCATGAGCAGGACCCCGCGGCTGGTCAGCGCGCGCAGATACACTTCCATGGCTTCGCGGGTGAGCAGGTGAAGCGGGATGGCATCGGAGGAGAAGGCATCGATCACCAGCATGTCGAACCGGTGCGGCGGCACCGATTCCAGTTCAAGTCGGGCATCGCCCAGGATAACCTTGGCCTGTGGTGCGCAGTCGCGCAGATAGGTGAACTGCCCCTTGGTCGAATAGTTGAGGATGACAGGATCGATCTCGAAGAAGGTCCAGTCCTGCCCCGGTTTGGCGTAACAGGCGAGCGAACCGGTGCCGAGGCCGACCACCCCGATCCGCGCCGCATCTCCCTCCATCCGATTGGCCGATGCCAGCGCCAGGCCGACGCCGGACCTCGGACCGTAGTAGGTCAGCGGCATGCGCCGCTTGTCCGGATCGAGCGACTGCTGTCCGTGCAGCGTCGTGCCATGGCTGAGGATCCGCATACCGGAGGAGCGATAATCGCGTACGGTATAGATGCCGAAGTAACTGCGCGTGCGCTGGCCTTCGTAGCTCGACATGATCGTGACGAGACCACCCTGCCCGAGCATCGCCAGCAAAAGCACCGTCACGAAGGCCCAGCGCCAGCCCATGACCATGACGCCCGTCCCGGTGAGGAAGACCGTCAGCAGCATCGCCATCGTCGTCGTCCCGGGTTCGGTGAAAAGATCGAAGAGCTGGACCGAAAGGAACAGCGCCAGCATCAGGAGCAGCACCAGCGCAATCCGGGCCAGCCTTGGATCGAGGCCATCCATGCGGCGCCAGCGCAGGATTTCATCGAGCGGGATGAGCAGCGCCGCCCCGAGAATGAGCAAGGGATGTTCCCAGGACCAGTCGAACACCAGCGGCGCGACAAGGGCCGTAAACAGGCCGCCCAAGGCCCCGCCGGCCGAAAGGATCAGGTAGAAGCCGGTGAGATGTCCTGCATCCGGGCGCAAGTCATAGAGCCGGGCATGGAGCGCGACGGACACCACGAAGAGCAGGACGCAGCTCCCGCCCGCCAGCAGCAGTGCTCCGGACCCGTCGGCCAGCATCGCATAGCTTCCGGTAAAGAGCAGAACGACCGGCGCGACAAATGTCAGCGCGCGCGCCTGGGCGCGGCGATCGGCGAAGGCGACGGCGAAGCTGAGGAGGTAGAGACCCAGCGGAATCACCCAGAGCAGCGGGGAGGCAAAGATGTCGGTCGTCAGGTGCGTCGTCGTCGAGAGCATCAGCCCGGAGGGAATCGCGGCCAGGGCAAGCCAGTGCAGCTTGCGACGCCATGACGTCACATCGCTGGCGCGCAGCAGCGATTCGCTCGGCCTTGCCGCGTCGACGGTCCTCCGACGGGTCCATGCACAAGCTGCAACGAGCAGGACCAGCAGGCCATATCCCAGGGCCCAGACAAGGCTCTGGCCGTGCAACGCAAGCAAGGGCTCGGCGACGAGCGGATAGGCGATCAGTCCGGCGAAGCTGCCCAGATTCGATGCAGCATAGAGCGCCCAGGGTTGACCCGCGCGGGCATCGGCCGCGAACCAGCGCTGCATCAGCGGAGCCTGCGCGGCGACGAGGAAGAATACCGGGCCGACCGTCAGCAGCAGCAGCCAGGGCACCCAGATCGCTTCCCAGCCGGGCGCAGGCGAAGCCACTTGCGCCAGCCCGATCGGCAAGGTCGTGGCCGCAATGCACAGGGCAATCAGGTGGATGACGGCCTGATGCCCCAGGGGCTTTTGCGAAAGCCAGTGTGCATAGCCGTAACCGGCGAGAAGCAGGGCCTGATAGACCAGCATCGCGCTGTTCCAGACATTGGGCGCACCGCCCAGCCGCGGCAGTGCCATGCGGGCAACCATCGGCTCGACCATGAACAGCAGAAAGCTGCCGACAAGAATGGTCAGGATGAAGAGCGCGCGGTCGGACCTGCCCATCGCCTGCGTCTCAATCGTGGCGCACGCGCCACTCCCCCGCGGTGATCGACCAGGCGAGCGTATCGCAAAGCGGCGGCTCCCACCTAGTGTCGACATAGTCGAGGTCGGTGCGGCGACGCATTCCCAGCCGCTCCATCAGTCCCCAGCTTGCGGTATTTCCGCTGACCGTGATCGCCACGATCTCCTGCGCGCCGAAGCGATCGAAGCCGGCATCGAGCGAGGCGATGGCCGCTTCCTTCGCGTAGCCCCTTCCCCATGCCTCCTCGCGCAGGCGCCAGCCGATCTCGAACCCCTCGGGAAAGGTACTGTCGGGAGCATTGCCGCGCTTGAGTCCGCAAAAGCCGAGCAGCTCGCCGGACAAGTGGCCGCCATCGGCCTTGCGTTCGACCAGCCAGAAGCAGTGGCCATGCTCCTGTTCGCAGCCGATCACCGCATCATAGAGCTGTTCCAGTCGCTCTTCGGACAGCAGCCCACCCAGCCATCGCATCACCACAGGCGTGTTGGTAATCTGCGCAAACCGCGCCAGATCGGGCCTCGTCCATGAACGCAGGACGAGCCGCCCGGTCTCGAGGCGAAAGTCAGCCATTCAGCAGTCGCGCTGCGTGAGCGGCGTGATAGGTCAGCACACCCGAGCACCCGGCGCGTTTGAAGGCCATCAGCGTTTCCAGCACCAGCGCGTCGCGGTCTCCCGCGCCGACCGCGGCGCTGGCCTCGATCATCGCGTACTCGCCGGAGACCTGGTAGGCGAAGACGGGAACCTCGAAGGTCTCCTTTACCCGACGCACGATGTCGAGATAGGGCAGCCCCGGCTTGACCATGACGCTGTCTGCGCCTTCGGCCAGGTCCAGCTCAACCTCGCGCAGCGCTTCCTCGCTGTTGGCCGGGTCCATCTGGTAGGTCTTCTTCTCGCCCTTGAGCAGGCCGCGCGAACCCACGGCATCACGGAACGGACCGTAGAATGCCGAGGCGTATTTCGCGGCGTAAGACATGATCTGGACGTTGGCGTGCCCTTCGTCCTCCAGCGCGTCGCGGATCGCGCCGATGCGGCCGTCCATCATGTCCGAGGGCGCAATGATGTCTGCCCCGGCGGCCGCCTGGTTGAGCGACTGGCCGACAAGGACCTCGACCGTCTCGTCATTGAGAACATAGCCGTTCGCATCGACCAGCCCATCCTGGCCGTGGCTGGTATAGGGATCGAGCGCAACGTCGGTGAGAAGGCCGACCCGGTCGCCCAGCGCATCGCGCACGGCCCGCAGCGCGCGGCACATGAGATTGTCGGGATTGAGCGCTTCCTTGCCATCGTCGCTGCGCCGCTCGCGCTGGGTGTTGGGGAACAGGGCCAGGCACGGAATGCCAAGGTCCGCCGCTTCCCTTGCCCGCTCGACGATACCGTCCACCGACCAGCGCGACACGCCAGGCAGCGAGGCGATCGGCTCCTCCACGCCCTGCCCTTCGGTCACGAAAAGCGGCCAGATCAGGTCGGCCGGGGTCAGCACATTCTCGCGATGCATCGCACGGCTCCAGGCCGTTGCACGGGTGCGGCGAAGTCGGGTGTGGGGATAAGTTCCAGTCATCACCGGTGATTGCCGGAAAATCGCCGAAGGTTCAATCTGGGCAAAATGTCCCGTTGGACCGAAGCCGTGCGATCAGCCGACCTTCTTGGGCTCGAGCCGGTCGATTTCGCGCGTGTCCGCATCCTGCGGCGCATCGGGCTTGGCGAAACTGTCGAGCGCCGCGCCGGGTTCTACCGTCAGCAGCGCCTTCATGCGCTGCCTGAACTCGTCGCGTTCCTTCCCGTCGATCTGCGGCCGGGTAACGAGACGTATCGACAGGGGATCGACGGTCCTGCCGCCGCGATAGGCTTCGAAATGCAGGTGTGGACCCGTCGACAGCCCGGTCGAGCCGACATAGCCGATCACCTGTCCGGCCCTGACGTGGGTGCCGTTTCTCACCGCGATGCGGCTCATGTGACCATAGCCGGTACCAAGACCGCCGCCGTGGTTGATCCGCACGTAATTGCCATGGCCGCCATGGCGCCCGGCATAAGTGACGGTGCCATCGCTCACGGCATAGATCGGCGATCCATAGGACGCGCCGAAATCGACGCCGGCGTGCATGCGCGTGTAGCCGAGAATCGGGTGACGGCGCATCCCGTAGCGCGAGGTGATCCGTCCCGCGACCGGCATGCCGATCGGCGCACTGCGCGTTTCGGCAAGGCCCGAGGCCGAGAACATCTGCCCGTCTTTGCCCCAGCGCATGAGCTGGAGGCGCGGCTTTCCTTCGCGCTCGACTCCCGCATAGAGCAGTTCGCCCACCTGCCGTTCGCCCTTGGCCGATCGCTTGTAGGATAGGATCAGGTCGAATTCGTCGTTCGCCGAAATGTCGCTTTCGAGCGAGAGATACTTGTCGACCGCACGCAGGTAGCCCTGGATCGCGGCGACCGGCGCCCCGGCATTGCGCGCCGAGCGATAGAGGCTCGACCCGACGGTGCCGCGAATGCGCAAGGGGGTCGTATCGACGGCAATGGGATGGCGCACCAGGGCCAGCGCGCCGTCATGACGTGCGACCGAGAGATCGAGGTCGAAGCGGGCGCGGAAGGCCATCTCGTCCAGTGGGCGCGAGACGCCTTCGGCGGGGCGCTTGCCCAAGGTGATATCGAACTGTGTGCCTGACGCGATGTCGGACAGCGGCACCGCACCGGAAATGAGATCGGATACCTGCGAAATGTCGCTGCTGCCAACGCCCGCACGTTCCAGCATGCGGCGGAAGCTGTCGCCCTGCCCCAGCGTGGAGACCAACTGGATCATCGGCCGTTCGGGCACTTTCGCCAGCGGTCGCACCAGCGGGCTTGCCCCCATGTGACGGCCGCTGTCGGCCCCGAAGGCAAGCGGCGCGATGGTCTGGCTGCGGAATTCGTCGCGAACCCGGTCGTTGACCGGCATGGGCGTCGCCGCCTCTACAGCAGCAAAGCTTGGAGAAAGAGCAATGGCGGCCGCGCTCAAGCCGAAAAGCGTAGCGAGGCCGCGATACCAGCGCGGGCTGCCGATGTCGGTGGCAAGGTCAGGCGCCAACTCGATCTTCTCGCACCAGGCTTCGATGTCCTGCCTCCACGCCTGCAAGCGTTCGCGCAGGCCGGGACCGGCAACAAGGGTCTCACCGGAAGGAGGCGGAACTGCGACGTTGGAAATCTCGGGCAGGACCTGGGCATGCGAAAGCGAGGCAGCCGATGCCGCACCGCCTGCATAGTCCCCTTCGGCCGAATTTCCGCCGTTCTCGTCAAGCGCCTTGAACAAAGGCCCCTTCCTCATCGCAACCCACAGGCTCAGGCAGAGCCCGGCGCCCACCTCGGGCACATTCTGCAGAAACCATGCCCACTCAAGGTTAAGACCCCCCTAACTCTGTGGATTTCCGCCCCCATACAGGACGAGTCGACCCTTGTACGCGGCCAGCGGCGATGCCACATTCGGTGGTGAAATGGTTCAGGACCGGAATGTAACGGCGCGCGGTGACGCTCCAACAGGGGTGAAGGCCGTGCTCGGGCCGACCAACACCGGCAAGACTCACCTCGCCATCGAGCGGATGTGCGCCCATTCCAGCGGAGCGATCGGCTTTCCGCTGCGTTTGCTGGCGCGCGAGGTCTATGACCGGGTCTGCGCCATCAAGGGTGAACAGAACGTCGCCCTGATCACCGGCGAGGAACGGATCGAGCCCCGGAACGCGCGCTACCTGCTGTGCACGGCCGAGGCGATGCCGGTGCTCGATCGCAGCCTCGCTTTCGTGGCCATCGACGAAGCCCAGCTGGGCGCCGACCGCGAACGCGGCCATGTCTTCACCGATCGCCTGCTCTACGCCCGGGGCCGCGAGGAGACGATGATCCTCGGTTCCTCGACGCTCGAACCGATGGTCAGGGCGCTCGTGCCCCACGCCGAGATCGTCACTCGCCCGCGCTTCTCGACTCTCAGTCATGCCGGGGCGAAGAAGCTCAGCCGCATCCCGCCGCGCAGCGCCATCGTCGCCTTCTCGACCGAGCAGGTTTACGCCATCGCCGAAATGCTGCGGCGCTTCCGCGGCGGCGCGGCCGTCGTCATGGGGGCGCTCAGCCCACAGACACGCAATGCCCAGGTCGCGCTCTACCAGTCCGGTGAAGTCGATTATCTGGTCGCCACAGACGCCATCGGCATGGGACTCAACCTCGATGTCGAACACGTCGCCTTCGCCGGCCTGTCCAAGTTCGATGGCGTGCGCCATCGCCGCCTCACCACCTCGGAAATGGCGCAGATCGCCGGACGCGCCGGACGTCACCAGAAGGACGGCACTTTCGGCACCCTCACCGGATCTGGCACGCACGATTCGGAATTCGACCCCGAAGAGATCTTCGCCATCGAGGAGCACCGCTTCCCGCCGCTGACGAAACTGTTCTGGCGCGAGGCGGAGCCCCGATTCGACAGTATCGCCACTCTGATCGGCGACCTTGAGAGCCCGCCGGATCTGCCCGAACTGGTTCCGGCCCCCGAAGCCATCGACCTTGCCGTACTCAAGCGCCTGTCGGACGATCCGCAAGTCGCGGATTCGGTGCATGGGTCGGCGATGGTGGAAAGATTCTGGGAAGTCTGCCGCCTGCCCGATTTCCGCCAGCAGGGGGCCGAGACCCATTCGCGCTTCGTTGCCCGCCTGTGGCAGGACCTGCGCCGCGGCGAACTGGGCGCCGACTACGTTGCCAATGCCATTGCCCAGCTCGACCGCACCGGCGGCGATATCGATACCCTCCAGGGACGGATCGCCGCGATCCGGTCATGGGCCTATATCGCCCAGCGACCCGACTGGGTCCTGGCGCGCGACGAGATGGCCGCCCGCGCCCGGGCCGTGGAGGCACGGCTTTCCGATGCCCTCCACGGAAAGCTCACCGAACGATTCATCAACCGACGGACTGCCGTACTCATGAAGAAACTGGGGCCCGATACCGGGCTGCTCTCCGTGCGCATGGAAGACGAGGAAGTGCTGGTCGAAGGCGAGCACATCGGCTCGCTGCGCGGCTTTGCCTTCCATGTCGATCCCGGCGCCCGCCTGTCGGACCGCAAGCTGCTGCTGGCTGCCGCGGAAAGGCACCTGACCTCGTTGCTGCAGAAGCGTGCCGACGAACTGACCGAAGCGATTCACGCCGGGAGCGCCGGGATCACGCTCGATCGTGGCAAGCTCATGTGGGATGGCGAATCGCTTGGCACTCTCGCGCCGGGACGCTCGCTCCTGTCGCCGGTTCTGGTCCCCGACCGCACGCTCGATTCCGTGCCGGGCCCCTCGCGCAAGGCGTTGGTCGCCGCGCTCGAAGCCTGGCTCGATGCTGCGCTGCAACCGCTGGCCCCACTGCTCAAACTCGATGAAGCCAGCCGTTCCGAGGAAGCTGGCCCCGATCTCAGGGCCCTGCTCATCACTCTCGTCGAAGCTGGCGGCATGACGTCACGCGAGGATTCGGGAGTCGACAAGCTGGACAAGCAGCGCCGCACGATGCTCTCGCGGCTCGGCGTGCGCGTTGGCGCGCTCGATGTTTTCTTACCTGCGATGCTCCGCCCGGGCCCGATCGTGCTGTGGCGCGAACTCGCGCAGGTGTTCGGCAAGTCCCCGCGCGATGGGGCTCCCGAAGACGCGATGCCACCCGCCCTGCCCGCCAAGCGCCGCCAGCGCACGCCGGGCTATCGAAGCCTGGGCAAGCAACTTGTGCGTCTCGACATGGCCGAAAAGCTCCTGCGCGAAGCCCACGAGGCGCGCGGCGGCGGCAAGCCCGCGGGAAGCGGACGCAGCTTCGCGCTCGACCCGGCCAAGGCGGTGTCGATGGGACTGACCACCGAAAGTTATGCCCGGCTGCTTCGGCTTGCAGGCTTCCAGCCGATCTTGCCGCGCCAGCTGGCCGAAGGCGCCCATGGCCCGCCGGCACCGGTGCGCTGGCGCTGGCGTCCGCCGCGCCGTCACGTCGAAGAAACAAGACCTCAGCCGGTGCGCAAGGACAATGCCTTTTCCATTCTTGCGGATATGGTGCGCAACTAGAGGGGATTCGGGGAGATGGAGGCTACCGCATGAGGATCGACAAGCTGATCTGGTTCCTGCGTCTCGCCAAGACCCGCACCATCGCCCAGGCCATGGCGGAAGAGGGCCACATGCGCCTTAACGGCAGGCGCGTGGAGCGCGCGCACCAGAAGGTTTCGACGGGCGATGTGCTCACCCTTGCGACCCCTTCCGGGGTGCGGGTGATCGAGATCGTGACCCTGCCGATCCGCCGCGGCCCCGCCCCGGAAGCGCAAGCCTGTTACAGAGTGCTTGACGGCGGGGCAGATAATCCCATAGCAGCGGCCTTCCGTAACGAGGCCTGATGAAGAGGATACCGCCTCCATGACCTATGTCGTCACCGACGCCTGCATCAAGTGCAAGTACATGGACTGCGTGGAAGTCTGCCCTGTGGACTGCTTCTACGAAGGCGAGAACATGCTCGTCATCAATCCCAGTGAATGCATCGACTGCGGCGTCTGCGAACCGGAATGCCCAGCCGAAGCCATCCTTCCCGACACCGAAAGCGGTCTCGAGCAGTGGATGGAACTGAACACGAAGTACTCGGCCGAGTGGCCGAATCTCACGTCCAAGAAAGATTCGCCGGAAGATGCCGACGAGTACAAGGGCGTGGAAGGCAAGTTCGAGAAGTTCTTCTCGCCCGAGCCCGGCGAGGGCGACTGAGGCCTGATCTTTCCGGGGGTTCGCCCCCGGAAACAGACGTATCCGCCTGAGGATACGTCGCAATCGGCATGCCGGGGGCTCGCTGAACCTAATGGTTCGCGCCCCTCTGGCAATTTTGTCACATGTATGCTATATAATAGTCCAACTGCCCGGGCCGTCTGCCCGTTTGGCAGGCGTTTCAGTGCGAGGCAGGGATTCGAGAGCAAGCGGTTGGGGGAGTAATCTGACCGGGCGGCGGAGGCGGCTGACACGCTTCCAAGTCGCACCCCCGGTTATCTCCCGACAAAAGTATGGCTCTCGGACCTGCAGGTGAAAGGACGATACATGGCAACCAAGGCCGATGCCTTCGATGTTGGAGATTACGTCGTTTATCCCAAGCACGGCGTAGGCCGTGTGATCGAGTTGCAAAAGCAGGAAATTGCCGGAATGCAGCTCGAACTTTATGTGCTGCGTTTCGAAAAGGAGCGCATGACCCTGCGCGTTCCCGTGAACAAGGTTGAATCGATCGGCATGCGCAAGCTGTCCTCGGACAAGACCCTGCGCGAAGCTCTCGATACCCTCAAGGGCAAGCCCAAGGTGAAGCGCACCATGTGGTCGCGCCGTGCCCAGGAATACGAAGCCAAGATCAACTCGGGCGATCTCGTCTCGATCGCGGAAGTCACGCGCGACCTGTTCCGCGCCGACGACCAGCCGGAGCAGAGCTACTCCGAACGTCAGATCTTCGAGGCTGCGTCCTCGCGACTGGCGCGCGAACTCGCGGCCATGGAAAAGACCGACGAGCCGGCCGCTCTGCAGAAGATCCTCGCGATCCTCAACGAGTATGCTCCGAAGTACTACGAGAGCGCCGAAACCGCCTGATCGGGCGTTTCGATGCCGACGAAAGGGCCGCTTCCGCAAGGAGGCGGCCCTTTTCGCATGTCGGGGTGCCGCAGACCGCCATCCGCTGCGTCAAAGTTGCGCGGCGCAATTTCTGTTGCCTGCCGCGCAGCGTTCATTGCGATGACAGACGGAACATGACAGGTTCCGCCCCGATGACTTCACGCCTCAGGCTATTCGCCCCGTTCGCCCTTGTCGCGGCCCCGTTGCTGGGCGGCTGTATGTCCACCGTCGCCAAGGTAGCGACCGCCCCCGTGCGCGTTGCCGGCAAGGGCGTGGACATGATGACGACCAGCCAGTCTGAAGCCGACGAGAAGCGCGGCCGGGAACTGCGCAAGCGCGAGGAACGTCTCGGCAGCCTGCAACGGGACTACGATCGCCACTTGCGCGAATGCAACGAAGGCGACAGCCGCTCGTGCCTCAAGGCGCGTGACGACTACGCCGAGATCCAGCAGGTCCTGCCGACAGTTCCGGTCGAACGCCGCTGATTCCTTCGCGGCAATAGTCAGGCAGCAGCCCGGCGCAGGCGATCGTTGATCGCCTTGCCGATGCCATCCTCGGGTACAGGTGCCACGGCAATTCTCGGCTGTGGCGATGCCGCCCCTTCGTGCAGCAACGCATAAAGCCGCGATGCAGCTTCGGAGAGATCGCCCGAAGCCGACAGTGTGACGTGGCCCGCGACATCCGCGAAACCGATATGAAACTCGTCCGCTTCAGCGATTCGTGCGTCGAGCCGTACTGGCTTGCCCGGCGCATAGTGGCTGGCAAGCTGGCCGGGCGCCTCGATCGCATGTGACGTCACGGCGTCGCTTCTCGAACCGAGAACGGCGGAAATCGCTGACTCCGGAATTGGACCGGGACGCAGGACCTGCCAGCGCCCGCCCTCACGCAGGGCGATGATCGTCGATTCGAGCCCCGCTTCGCAGGCACCGCCATCGAGAACGGCGTCGATCCTGTCCCCCAGCGATTCCACCACATGGGCCGGTGTCGTGGGACTGACCCCGCCGCTGCGATTCGCGGAAGGCGCGGCGAGCGGGAGGCGAGCCTCGGCAATGACCGAGCGCATGACCGGATGCGCCGGACAGCGCAATGCAACGGTCGGCAGACCGGCAGTCACGGCAGCGGCAATTGGCGCGCCTTCCTGCACCGGCAGGACCATGGTCAGGGCGCCCGGCCAGAATCGCCTGGCAAGCAACACGGCGCGCTCGTCGAAAACGGCCAGTCGCCGGGCCGAGGCCAGGTCCGCGACGTGCACGATCAGCGGATTGAAACTGGGCCGACCCTTCGCGCGATAGATCGCAGCCACCGCTTCATCGCGATCGGCGCGGGCGGCGAGTCCATAGACCGTCTCGGTCGGCACGGCGACAAGGCCCCCCTCGCGCAGCACGCGCACCGCCTCGGCGATACCTTGCGGATCGGACGGCAGCAGGGCAGGCCGACCTGCCGGACTATGCTCGCTGGATTGGGCCATGGACCGCCGCTATAGGCGGATGCGCAAAATGCCAAGGAAAAGCGCTCGATACCGGGCCTTTCCATCGCAAAACGAAGCAAAGAAATGACGTCATGACGCAAACCGACCTGCTTTCCCGCATTGCCGACGCGCTGGAGCGCATCGCCCCTTCCCCCGTCGCCGAGACCGACTGGCTGGCCCATCCCGCCTATGTCTGGACCGGGCAAGCGGCACGCCCCGTCAACACGCTGGAGGCCCCTGCCCTCGATCTCCTGCGCGGGATCGACGACCAGAAGCAGCGCGTCGTCACCAATGTCGCGCGCCTTGCCGCCGGCTTCGCCTCGCACGACATGCTGCTCTGGGGCTCACGCGGCATGGGCAAGTCTGCCGTACTGCGCGCCGCGATCCGGGCCGCGCAGCAGGAACATCCGGGCCGCATTGCCCTCGTCCAGGTCGCGCAGGAAGCGCTCTCCGGCGTAACGGGCCTGTTCGCGACATTGGGCAAGGTGGACCGCCAGTTCCTCGTCTTCGTCGACGATCTCGGCTTTGAGGAGAGTGAAACCAGCGGCCCTCGCCTGCTGCGTTCCTGGCTGGAAGGCGGGGTCGAGGCACGCCCGGCCAATGTCCGCCTCGCCGTGACCTCCAATCGCCGCGCGATCGTCGCGCGCACGATGTCCGAGCAGGACGACCCGATCAATCCGCGCGACGCCGTGGACGATCGCCTCGCGCTGGCCGACCGCTTCGGCCTGTCGATCGGGTTCCACAACTGCGATCAGGACGCCTACCTGGCGATCATCGGCGGCTATGCCGATGAATTCGGACTGCAGTGGGACTCAGGCGATGCGCTCGAATGGTCACGACGCCGCGGAGCCCGGTCAGGCCGCGTCGCCTGGCAATATGTCAATGAGCTTGCCGGACGCGCCGGCAAGGCTCTCTGACCTTTCGCGATCAGTTGTCCATCATCCCCCCGAGCAGCGCCTCGGGGGTGAGCTGGGTCGGGTCCTTGAGGTCGGTCTGGGGCTCGAGGTGATCGGTCTCGACCCGCTTGATCGCTTTGGAAGGCTTGGCGCCGGGCGCCATGACCCGCCAGATCACACCCGCGGTATCGTCACTCACCAGCAGCGCCCCGGTCTTGTCCCAGGACACCCATGTCGGGCGGCCATGGGTTGACCCTTCCTTGTCGAGGAAGCCAGTCAGGACGCGCACCGGCTTCGCGTCCTTGGGATTGCCGTTGGCATCGAAAGGAATGAAGACGACGTCGTAGCCCACAGCCGGACGGCGGTTCCACGAACCGTGACGGGCAATGAACGCACCGTTCGCAAACTGCGAACCCATGATGTTGCCGCCATTGGAAAAGACCATGCCCAGTACGGCCGTATGCGCGCCCATCGCGTATTCGGGCTTACGGGTATAATCGCCCATGCCGTACTGCATCGGCCAGCTCACGCGATCGTCGTAGACATTCTTCCAGTAGATCCATGGCCAGCCGTACTGCACGCCAACGGGGACGTTCGTGAAGTAGTCGGGCACGAGATCCGGCCCGAGCATGTCGCGCTCCTGAACCGTGGCCCACATTTCCTCGGTCGAGGGGTTCCAGGCCATGCCGTTGGGATTGCGCATGCCGGCGGCGAATTGGCGACGATGCCCGGTATCGGTGTCGATTTCCCAGATCGCGGCGCGTCCGGCCTCTTCCTCCATGCCGTTATCGGCGATGTTGGTGGCCGAACCGACCGCGACATAGAGATGCAGCCCGTCCTCGCTCAGCAGCAGGTTGCGCATCCAGTGATTGCCTGCCGGCGGCAGGTCCATCAGCTTCTTCGGCGCGCCTTCCAGCTTGGTGGTTCCCGCTTCGAAGGAAAATTCTAGCACCGCTTCGTGATTGGCGATGTAGAGTTTGCCGTTGCCGTAAGCCATGCCGGACGGGGAATGCATGTCGGCGGTCCGGAAGTCGAAACGCTGCTCCGCCTTCCCGTCGCCGTCTTCGTCGCGCAGCAGGACGATCTTGTCCGGCGAAGGCGCCCCCGCACCGACGCGATCCATCATCCAGGTCATTACGGCTCCGGTTATGCCGCCCGGCTTGCTCCCGGCGGGGGCATTGGTCTCAGCGACCAGGACATCGCCATTGGGCAGCGTGATCATCGTGCGCGGATGGTCCAGCTTGTCGGCAAATCGGCTGACGGACAGCCCCTTGGCCGCGACCGGCTTCTCACCCTCGGCCCAGCCAATCGTCTTGGGCAGGCTGACGCTGGGGATCCATTGCGGATCGGGATCGACCAGCGTGGGGTCCTTGCCCGCCGTCGCATCGCTTGGCAGGTCCGAGCTGTTCGAGAACTGCGCCCAGGCTATCGCCCCGACAAGGACGACAAGGAGCACGGCGAGGACCACGAGGGCCTTGATGAGGATGGAGCGCATGTGCTGCGAGATAGGCTTCTGCCAGCTATGCGGCAACCTCGTCTTGAGTTAACTGAAGCGCCATGTTCGATTTCCAGACTGATGCCGGGCTCAACAAGCCCGAGCTTTACGAAGCCCTTACGCAAGCGGCACAGGCACTCGTCTACGGCGAGAGCGATCCCGTTGCCAACATGGCCAACCTGTCCGCCGTGATCTGGCAGTTCCTGCCGGACCTCAACTGGGCAGGCTTCTACCGCACGATCGGCGACGAACTCGTCCTCGGCCCCTTCATGGGCAAGCCCGCCTGCATCCGCATTCCCTTCGGGCAGGGCGTCTGCGGCACTGCTGCTGCGAGCGCACGCACGCAAGTCGTCCCCGACGTCCACGCCTTTCCCGGACATATCGCCTGCGACGCCGAAACGCGATCAGAAGTCGTCGTACCTGTGGTCGTCGACGGCAAGGTCATAGCCGTGATCGATCTCGACAGTCCGACGCCGAGCCGCTTCGACGAAGCCGATGCTGCGGGACTGGAGAAGCTTGCCCTGATCGCCGCGAAGGCGATCTGTGCCACGCCCTGATGCGTCGAAACGGGACAGCATCGAAGGAGGTATGAGCAAGCGCTTGGTTTTGCGCGCAATACGATGCTAAATTTCGCGTTAACTTACCGGGCCAGCACTCCGGTCCTCGCGAAAGGGCAATCCCGATGCGTCTGCATTTCCTTGCTGCCGTTGGCACGGCACTGATACTTTCCGTTCAACCTGCCCTCGCCCAGCCTGACGATGTGTACGACCACGGCATGCCCGAGGCAGCTCCGATGCATCATGCCCGTCCGGACGGGCCGCGATACGCATTCGATCCAGCCGCACGCGATGCCTGGCTAGCCGATTGCCGCAGCCGGGTATCGCGCCGGGATTCCGGCGTGGGCGGCGCGCTGATCGGCGGTGCGGTCGGCGGTCTGGCCGGCAATCGCATTGCGGGGAGCGGCAACCGGACCGTCGGGACAATCGCCGGTGCAGTGGTTGGCGCCGCTGTCGGAGCCGCAATCGACAAGGCGGAAGATGCAGGCCGCTACCGGGACGAATGCGAAGCCTACCTCGACGACTACTACGCCTGGTATACCCGGAGCGCTAACTATTCACCCGGCTACGGCTATGGGCCGGCAACTTATGTCGCACCGATGTCCCGGCCGGAACCGGAATGCACCGAGACGATCGAATATGTCTATGAAGACGTGCCGGAGCGCCCCGCGCCCCGGAAGCGGTATATCCCGCGTCATGCCCCGGATAAGCGCATCAAGATCGTTCCCGACAAGCGCGTTCCGATCAAGTAACTGAAGGCACGAGAAAAAGGCGGGACCGGATACACAATCCGATCCCGCATGGTTCTTAATAAATTCAGGAACTTAATTACAACAAATCACGGCCTGCCACGGCCGGCAGCAAGACCGTCAGATCGAACCGCCGGTCAAACGCTGGCAAATCAGATCGAGCTGATCGAGCGTTGCATACTTGATCGTCACCGTGCCCGACTTGGGATCGGCATCGGCGTTGATTTTCACCGGCAGACCGAGGAATTCCTCGAGATGATTCTGCACGGCAGCAATGTCGGCATCTTCCGAAGCGCTGCGGGCAGTGCGGACCCGGCGCGGTGCGGCATCGCCGCGAGCCTTCTTGCGCACCAGCTTTTCGACTTCGCGCACCGACATCTGCTTGGCAATCGCTGCCTCTGCAATCTCGGCAGCACCTTCGCATCCGATCAGGGCACGCGCGTGACCCATCGACAGATCACCCTTCTCGACCATGACGATCACATCGTCCGGCAGTGCGAGCAAACGCTGGAAGTTGGCGACATGGCTGCGGCTCTTGTCGACCATGCGGGCGATCTCGGCCTGCGTCATGCCTTCCATCTCGGACAGGCGATTGTAGGCACGTGCCTCTTCGATCGGATTCAGATCCTCGCGCTGGAGGTTTTCGATCAGGGCCAAGGCCATGACTTCGCGCTCGGTCAGATCGCGAATCAGCGCCGGGATTTCGTGCAGTTGCGCCTTCTGCGCCGCACGCCAGCGACGTTCACCGGCAACGAGCTGGTAACGGCCGTTGTCCATCGGCCGCACGATGATCGGTTGGATCACCCCGCGCTGGGCGATCGACGCAGCCAGTTCCTCCAGCGCTTCTTCCTCGAAGATGCGGCGCGGCTGATCCGGATGCGGAATGATATCGGAAATCGAGAGCGTGGCGAGGCCCCCGACGCGCGGCGTGTCCACAGCAGAACCGCCCGCTTCATCCGGATGCGCCAGCGGTTCCTCGCGGCGCGTCTCGCCCAGCAAGGCGCCCAGACCGCGGCCAAGCCCCTTCGGCTTCTGCTTCACCGGCTTGGCTCCGACGGAGCTCAATCCCTGGGGAACGCTCATACGGACAACAGATTCTTCGCTCATGCCGCTTTCCTCTTCTCGGGCAGTCGGGTGATCAGTTCCCGGGCCAGCGCCATGTAGGCCCGACTGCCGGCACAGGCGTGATCGTAAATCAGGGCAGGAACGCCATGGCTGGGCGCTTCAGACAGACGGACATTCCGCGGGATCGTCGTCTCGAACACCAGTTGACCAAGGCAAGAACGCACGTCGTCGGAGACCTGCTCGGTCAGGCGATTGCGGCGGTCGAACATGGTCAGGGCAATGCCGATGATCCCGAGATCGGGATTGAAACGCTGCTGAACCCGCTCAACCGTCTGGAGCAACTGGCTCAAGCCTTCGAGCGCAAAGAATTCGCACTGCAGGGGAACCAGCAGGGTATCGGCCGCCGTCAACGCATTGAGCGTCAGCAGCCCCAGCGAGGGCGGGCAGTCGATAAGGCAGACGTCGTAGCCGATATCCTTGCGCAGCGCGTGCTGGAGGCGGTGAGCGCGATCCTCGGCGCCGACCAACTCGACTTCGGCACCCGACAGATCGACCGTCGCGGGCAAGAGATCGAGGCCCGGAATACGCGTGGGAATGACGCAATTTTCAACCGGGGCCTTGTCGACCAGCACATCATAAGTCGATGCGTCCCGCTCGGATGCTGAAATGCCGACACCAGTCGATGCATTGCCCTGCGGATCGAGGTCGATAAGCAGGGTCTTCCAGCCCGTGGCCGCCAGCGCAGTCGACACATTGATCGCTGTGGTCGTCTTGCCGACGCCGCCCTTCTGGTTGGCAATCGCGATACGGATCACTTGGTCTTACCCTTCCTGCCGGCCAAATTTCCGACAATAATGCCCGCCTGCGGGTCCGTAAGAGACTGTTCCACGTGGAACACATGCCGCCACTTGCGAAGGTCATCCAATTCTTGCTGTGCAGACCGCCCTTTGGGCAACAGCCAGATCGTGTCACTTGTGGAAAATCGCGCGGATAATGTCAGAAGTCGGTCCAAAGGTGCGAATGCACGCGCGGAAATGACACCGACCTCACATGTCTCGACCATTTCGAGGCGCTGACCGACGATGCGTGCGCGCTCCAGACCCATCGCGATTCGCGCACGATCGAGCCACTCGATTCGGCGCGCCCGCGATTCGACCATCAGCACTTCAAGCTCAGGTCGAAGGGCAGCGATGACGAGACCGGGGAAACCCGCACCTGTTCCCAGGTCCATCCATGGCAGCGATGTTCCACGTGGAACATGCGGCAGCAACTGCGCGCTATCGACAATATGCCGCAACCAGACATGATCGAGACTGGCCGCCGAAACGAGATTCTGTCGCTGGTTCTCCTCCGCGAGCATCTCGACCAGCTTCTCGAGCCGGGCCATCGCCGCTTCGTCGCACTCGGGCAGCGCACGCAACCACGCGCGCGCCTCGTCTTCCGTGGTAATCAAGCAGCCTCCCGACGGGCATGAACAAGCAGAGCAGCCAGTGCTGCAGGGGTAATTCCAGGTATGCGTCCAGCCGCGGCCAAGCTCTCTGGACGGGCACGCGTCAGGCGCTCGACCATCTCGCGGGATAGCCCGGGAATTTCAGCATAAGGAAAATCTTCGGGCAGCGGCAGGGCATCGCTTGCCCGCAGCTCGCGCAGTTCGCGCTCTTGCCGTTCGAGATACGGGGCATAGGCCGCATCCTCGGTGACTTCCTCAAGAAGCGACAGGTCGTCCAGCAGCGCGGGATCGACCCAGTCGGACAGTCCGGTTATCTCCACGCCATCGAAGCGCAGCCACTCCCGGATCGGCATGCGCCCGCCATCGCTGCGAACCGGCAGGCCCGCAGCCACGAGTTCCGAAGCCGAGGGCTTCTGGTCCATGGCGTCGTTGAGGGCCGCCCTCGCCTCCTCGCGCCGCGCGAACCAGTCGCGCCGCAACTCACCGATCGCACCGACGGCAAGACCTAGCGGCGTCAGGCGGGTCGAGGCATTGTTCGCCCGCAGGCGCAAGCGATACTCCGCGCGCGCGGTGAGCATCCGGTAAGGTTCGCTGACCCCGTGGAGGGTCAGGTCGTCGATCATCACCGCCAAGTAGCTGTTGGCACGATCGAGCCCCGGCGCTTCCCGATCCAGGACAACGGCAGCGGCATGCATACCTGCCACGAGCCCCTGGGCGGCCGCTTCCTCATAACCCGTCGTTCCATTGATCTGGCCTGCGCAGTAGAGCCCGGGCATGTCGCGCAGCTCCAGACTTGAACGCAAGGCACGCGGATCGATGTGATCGTATTCGACGGCATAGCCGGGCACGACCATCTCGACCGTCTCAAGACCTTCCATCGTGCGGAGCATCTCAAGCTGCACTTCGGCCGGAAGCGAGGTGCTGATCCCGTTGGGATAGACAAGGTGAGTCCCCAGCCCTTCCGGTTCGAGGAAGATCTGATGACCATCGCGATCTGCGAAGCGGTGAATCTTGTCCTCGATCGACGGACAGTAGCGCGGACCCAAGGCCCCGATCGCCCCCGAGAACAACGGTGAGCGATGGAGATTTTCGCGAATGACATCGTGACTGCGCGCATTGGTCCGGGTGATAGCGCAGAACACCTGAGGATTAAGACGCCGATCCCCCATTGCCGACATCGTCCAGAACTCGCCATCCGATGGCTGTTCATCCAGACGAGACCAATCGATCGTGCGGCCATCGAGCCGCGGCGGCGTCCCGGTCTTGAGCCGGGCCATCGGCAAGTCAGCCTCGCGCATCTGCACGGCCAGCTTCTGGGCCGATGCTTCTCCGATCCGCCCCCCGACGATCCGTTCCTCTCCGCGGAACAAGGTCCCGCCGAGAAAGGTGCCAGTGCACAGAATGACGGCGCGAGCCATCAGTCGCTCACCATCGGCAAGCTCGATGCCGACCACACGCTCACCATCGAAGACCAGCGCCGCTGCTTCGCCGGCGACCAGAGCCAGATCACCCTGCTCTCCAAGCAGACGATGAATCGCTGCTTTGAAAAGGCGACGATCAGCCTGGATCCGCGGCCCTTGCACCGCGCTGCCCTTTGATCGATTGAGCATACGATAGTGGATGGCTGCTGCATCGGCTGCGCGCGCAATCAGACCATCGAAGGCATCGACTTCGCGCACGAGGTGGCCCTTGCCCAACCCACCGATCGCCGGGTTGCAGCTCATTGCACCGACAGCGTCGAGATCGAAACTGACGAGCGCAACGCGCGCGCCCATGCGCGCGGCAACGGCAGCCGCCTCGCAGCCGGCATGGCCGCCGCCAATCACAATCACATCGAATGCACGCATGGCGATGCGCTTACTCGAATGCGGGATTCGCGTCAAAGCGACTTGCACTGTTTCACGTGAAACATGGGCTATTTGCCAATGCAGAAACGTCCGAACAGCGCATCGAGCATGTCCTCGGTCGTAGTGCGGCCGATCAATCCGTCAAAAGCGACGCGGGCAAGACGCAAGGCCTCAGCTACCAGCAGAGGATCGCTCTCTTGCCCTGCAGCGGCAATGGCCAACGCCGCCTCGCTGACGAGCAAATGCTGTCGGCGATTGAGCGCCGCGTCACCGGGCCGAGGCATCCTCCTTCGCGCGGTCTCGATCAGGTCGCGCCGGATCTCATCCAGTCCCGATCCTGTTACGGCAGAGACCCGATGACGCGGGGCGTACTTGTCTGCGATATCCGAACGGTCACACTGCGCAGCAATCTCCCACGCACCGGTAGGGCCCTCCCCTTCAGGCCCAAGCCAGAGAACGAGATCCGCACCGTCAAGGGCCGCGCGCGCCCGGGCAATACCGATCGCTTCGATCTCGTCTCCGGTTTGATCGCGCAGTCCGGCAGTGTCCGCGAAGACGAAGGGTACGCCGCCGATGGCGACCGCACGCGTGAGGACATCCCGGGTCGTTCCGGCAAGCGGTGCCGTGATCGCAGCCTCGTCCTCGACAAGCGCATTGAACAAGGTGCTCTTGCCGGCATTGGGCGGCCCGGCCAACACGACGCGGAATCCATCCTTCAATCGTTCGGCGCGGGGACGCATGAGCCATTCGGTGAGTTCCACGTGGAACCTGTCAAGGCCAGCGAGGAAATCCTCGGGCAAGTCCGCGACATCGTCTTCGTCCCCGAAATCGAGGATCGCCTCGACGGCAGCCGAAGCCGCCAGAACACGATCGCGCCAGGTCTCGACCTGGCGGGAGAAGGCCCCATCGGCCATGGCCAGCGCACTCCGGCGCTGCAGCTCCGTCTCGGCCGAAAGCAGGTCGGCGAGGCCCTCCGCCTCCGCCAGATCGATTCGGCCATTGGCGAAGGCACGTCGGGTAAATTCACCCGGAGTTGCGCGGCGCAACTTTGCCATTTGGGACAGTGCGGATTCCACCGCGGTCACGACTGCCCTGCCCCCATGCAAATGAAATTCCGCAAGGTCTTCGCCGGTTGCCGTATTCGGCCCGGGAAACCAGAGCACCAGCGCGTGATCGAGAATGGCGCCCTCGCCATCGCGCAACTTGCGATAGCTGGCGCGGCGCGCGGGCGGAACGGAACCGGCCAGCGCTGCAATGGCTTCACCGGCTTGTGGCCCACTCACACGCAGGACCCCAATGGCCGCCGGCGGCGAACCACTCGAAAGCGCAAAAATCGTATCGGTCATGAAAGGCCCATGCCCCGTCAGGCGGAGCGAGGGAAGAGGCTAGATCAGCCGTCCTTCTTCGGCTTGTTCTGGCCAGATCCACTCATCGCCATTTGCGCCCCACTCTCAAGCAGCTGCTGGAACAGCTTGAGTCCGAACTGACCCATGGGAGCGATCTGCTTGGCCATCTCGTTGAGCTGATCGAAACTGCCGACACCCTGCATGGCATTGGTGATGGCATCGACATAGACTTCGTTGGCCTTCGTAACGTCTGGAAGACCCAGGAAACGCCGCGCCTCTTCGGGGGAGCATTCCACCTCGACATTGACCTTCATGCGCGTCTCCCGCTTGAATTTTACTTGCCCTAGCTGACACATACGCTTGGCAAAGTCCATTGCCCGTGCCTAACTCCTCCCAAAGAACCGCCCACGAGGAGAGTCTCCATGACAACGACCAACACCGAAATTCCCGCACTCGACGGCGACGGCATGATTCCGGCCTACGTGGCCAAGCCCGAGGGCACACCCCGCGGCGCGATCATCGTCCAGCAGGAGATCTTCGGCGTCGACGCCGGAATCCGCAAGAAGGCCGACAGCTGGGCCAGCAAGGGCTATCTCGCTGTCGCGCCCGACACCTTCTGGCGCCAGAAGCCGGGGGTCGAGCTGGATGCCGACAAACCGGAAGAATTCCAGCAGGCCATCCAATACATGTCGAACCACGATTTCGACCTCGGCATTCGCGACATCGAGGCCGTGATCCACTGGATCCGCCGCGAAGCGGGCGTGCCCAAGGTCGGACTGGTAGGCTACTGCATGGGTGGCCGCATCGCCTATATGGCTGCCGCGCGCACGGACATCGATGCCTCGGTCGGTTACTACGGCGTGATGATCGACCAGATGCTCAACGAGAAGCACGCGATCGCCCGCCCCCTCATGCTGCACATTCCGACCGCCGACGGCTTCGTTCCGCCCGAAGCGCAAAAAACCATCCACGAAGCCCTCGACGATCACCCCAAGGTCACCCTCCATGACTATGAAGGCCTCGACCACGGCTTCGCTGCCGAGATCGGCTCACGCCGCGACGAGGCCGGCGCCAAGCTTGCGGACGAAAGAACCGTCGCATTTTTCGCGGCGCATATCGGCTGATCGCGCGTCAGCTCGGCATGCACCTGGCACCTCGCTATTTCGTGCCATTGGCGGTCGTGGTCGTCACAGCCGCCTGCTGGCTGATTCATCCGCTGCACTGGGCCCTTGCGGTCATGGTGCCAGTGCTGCTGCTGACCTTGTGGGACTTCGGTCAGAACCGGCATGCCTTGAGGCGAAACTATCCCCTCATCGCGCGCATCCGCTGGCTGTTCGAAGACCTGCGGCCTTACCTTCGTACTTACATCGTCGAAAGCGACCGGGAAGGAAGGCCCTTCACTATCGACGAGCGCAGCCTGGTCTATGCACGGGCCAAGGGCGATATCTCCACCCACCCAATGGGGACCGAGCTCGACGTCTATTCCGACGAATACGAATGGCTCGGCCACTCGATCGCTCCGAATGAGGAAGCACCAAAGAGCTGGCATGTCCGCATCGGAGCCGACTCTTGCGCCAAGCCTTATGACAGCGCCCTGCTCAACATATCGGCAATGAGTTTCGGCTCCTTGTCCGCCAATGCCATCGAAGCGCTCAACAAGGGCGCGGCGCTTGGCGGCTTCGCCCATGACACCGGCGAAGGCTCCATCAGCCGTTATCACCGCAAGCACGGCGGCGACCTGATCTGGGAACTGGGTAGCGGCTACTTCGGCTGCCGCACCAGGGACGGCAATTTCAATCCTGACCTGTTCGCCGAACAGGCTCAGGACGATCAGGTCAAGATGGTCGAGATCAAGTTGAGCCAGGGCGCCAAGCCCGGACACGGCGGCATGCTTCCCGGGGCGAAGGTCACCCCGGAGATCGCCGAAGCACGCAAGGTGGAGATTGGCGAGGACTGCATCTCGCCCGCAGGTCATTCGACGTTTTCGACGCCGATCGAACTGCTCGAATGGGTGGCGCAATTGCGCGAACTCTCGGGTGGGAAGCCTGCCGGTTTCAAACTCTGCGTCGGTCAGCCGCACGAAGTCATGGCAATCGTCAAGGCGATGATCGAGACCGACATCACCCCGGACTTCATTGTCGTCGATGGCGCAGAAGGCGGAACCGGGGCGGCGCCGCAGGAACTGACCGACAACGTCGGCATGCCCCTGCGCGAAGGCTTGATCCTCATGCGCAATGCCCTCGTCGGCGCCAACCTAAAGCACCGCATCCGCGTCGGCGCCTCGGGCAAGGTCCATAGCGGAGCCGGCATGGCCCGTTCCTTCGCGCTCGGTGCCGACTGGTGCAATGCCGCACGCGCCTTCATGTTCTCACTCGGCTGCGTGCAATCGATGAAGTGCCATACCGGCGAATGCCCTACCGGTGTCGCGACGCAGGTACCCTGGCGCCAGCGCGGGCTCGTGGTGGATGACAAGGCCGAACGCGTCGCACGCTTCCAGAGCGAGACTCTCAAGGCCCTTCGCGAGATCGTCGTCGCCATGGGGTACGAGAGCCCCTGGGAACTCACCCAGCATGACATGTACCAACGTATCGACAGTGCCAAGGCCGGTCCTCTCGATGAAGTCTACGGTTTCCTGAAGCCCGGCCAGCTTGTCGAAGATCCCGATTCCACCCAATACGCTCACGCCTGGCGCGTTGCCCGCGCGGACACGTTCCGCCGCGTCTTCTGAAGTCGATCCGAGGATCAGGACAAAGACAATCGGCTACCGGATGATCGTTCCCGCCCATGGCGGCCCTGAAGTCATCGCGCGGGAGGACTTCGAAGTCCCCTCGCCCGGCCCGGAGGAAGTGTTGATCGAGACCGAAGCCGTCGGTCTCAATTTCATCGACACTTATTACCGCAAGGGACTCTACGACGATCCCTTGCCGATTACCCTGGGTTCGGAAAGCGTCGGGCGGATCATCGCACTAGGGGACGGAGTCACCGGGTTCTCCATCGGCGATCGCATCGGGTGCACGCAAAACGGCGGCGCCTATGCCACCCATCGCATCATTGCCGCATCCAAGGCCATTCCGGTGCCTTCGGACATCGATCCGCAGATCGCCGCCGCGGTAATGTTGAAAGGTCTGACTGCCTGTTATCTGGCTGAGGACACCTATCCAGCCAAGGCTGGTGAAATTGCTCTGGTCCATTCCGCTGCGGGCGGCGTGGGTTCGCTACTGGTGCCCTGGCTGCTCGAAAAAGGCGTCATCGTGATCGCCCACGCCGGTTCGCCTGAAAAGGCAGCAAGTGTTCCGGGTGAACACAAGCTCTCTTGCGCCTTCAGTGCATTGCCGGAGGCGGTACGGGAACTGACCGCGGGAAGGATGTGCGATGTCGTCTATGACGGTGTCGGCGCTGCCAGCTGGTCCGCCTCACTGGCCTGCCTGCGCCGACGCGGGATGATGGTGAGTTATGGCAATGCATCGGGTGCAGTGCCGCCGATTGCCGTGCTGGACCTGATGAAGGGAGGCTCGCTCTATCTCACCCGTCCCACACTGGCTGACTACATCGCCACGCCGGAGATGCTGGCCACCAATGCAGCCAAGCTGTTCAGCCGCATCAGCAGCGGCGTTCTCAAGCCGCAGATCGGAGCGCGTTTCGCCCTGAGCGATGCCGCCCAAGCCCACAGGGCGCTGGAGAGCCGCGCGACGACGGGGTCGACGGTCCTCCTTCCCTGAAGGCTAAGGCAAAACGGTTCTCAGACGAGAGAGACGATGCCGAGGTGCGGGTCGATCCAGCCCTCGTAGATCATCTTGAGCGCAACGTAGAGGATGACGGCCAGGCCGACATAGCCGATCCAGCGGTAACGCTCGATGTAGCGGGCAATGATGTTGGCCGCGACGCCCATCAGGACGACGGAGAGCAGCAGGCCGACAATCAGGATGCCGGGATGCTCCCGTGCCGCACCGGCTACGGCAAGCACATTGTCGAGGCTCATCGATACGTCGGCGATGGCAACCGCCCAGGCGGCGCCCGCAAAGCTCTTGGCCGAGCGCAGGCCACTGTGCTCGTCACCCTCGATCTCGGGAGAGCCGCCGCTTTCACCGGCACCGTCCCGCAATTCGCGCCAGAACTTCCAGGCAACCCAGAGGAGGAGCAGGCCGCCTGCGAAAATCAACCCGACAATGCCGAGCAGCCACGTCACCGCCAGCGCAAAGGCGATGCGCAGAACGAGCGCAGCGCCGATGCCGATAAGGATCACCTTCTTGCGATCAGCCGCAGGAAGGCCCGCCGCCAGCGCGCCGACAACGATGGCATTGTCGCCGGCCAGCAGCAGGTCGATCATCAGTACCTGGCCGAAGGCGGCAAGGGCTGCCGCCTCGGTGATGTTCGAGAAGTCGTTGACGATATGTTGCCAGATCTCGGCCGGTCCACCGATCGAACCGCTGGCGACAAGAGTCATCAGGATACTCACGGATAGCCCCCTTCGACGGTCTTACTGGTTCATCGTCGCGAAGAAGTCTTCGTTGGTCTTGGAATCCTTCATCTTGTCGAGAAGGAATTCCATCGCATCGACAGTACCCATCTGCATCAGGATGCGACGCAGGACCCACATCTTGGAGAGCTGGTCCTTGGGAACCAGCAGCTCTTCCTTGCGGGTGCCGGACTTGCCGACGTCCAGCGCCGGGAAGATGCGCTTGTCGGCCACCTTGCGATCGAGGACGATTTCCGAGTTACCGGTGCCCTTGAACTCTTCGAAGATGACTTCGTCCATGCGGCTGCCGGTATCGATCAGGGCCGTGGCGATGATCGAGAGCGATCCGCCCTCCTCGATGTTGCGAGCGGCGCCGAAGAAGCGCTTGGGGCGCTGCAGGGCGTTCGCATCGACACCGCCCGTCAACACCTTGCCCGAACTGGGCACTACGGTGTTGTAGGCGCGGCCGAGGCGGGTGATGGAGTCGAGCAGGATGACTACGTCGCGCTTGTGTTCGACGAGACGCTTGGCCTTCTCGATCACCATTTCCGCGACCTGCACGTGGCGCTGGGCCGGTTCGTCGAAGGTCGAGGAGATGACCTCGCCCTTCACCGAGCGCTGCATGTCGGTAACTTCTTCCGGGCGCTCGTCGACGAGCAGCACCAGCAGGAAGACTTCCGGATGGTTGTCGGTGATCGCCTTGGCGATGTTCTGCAGCAGCACGGTCTTGCCGGTCCGCGGCGGCGCTACGATCAGCGCGCGCTGGCCCTTGCCCTGCGGGCTGATCAGGTCGATCACGCGGGCCGACTTGTCCTTGACCGTCGGGTCGAGGCTGTCGAGCTTGAGGCGTTCGTCAGGATAGAGCGGCGTCAGGTTGTCGAAGTTGACGCGATGACGAACCACGTCGGGATCGTCGTAGTTGACGCTCATGAGCTTGGTAATGGCGAAGTAACGCTCACCGTCCTTGGGAGCGCGGATCTCACCTTCCACGGTATCGCCGGTGCGCAGGCCCCACTTGCGGACCTGGTTTGGCGAGACGTAGATATCGTCCGGGCCGGCGAGGTAATTCGCTTCGGGGCTGCGCAGGAAGCCGAAACCGTCCGGCAGCACTTCGATCGTGCCCTGGCCGATGATTTCTTCCCCGTCTTCGGCGACTTCCTTGAGAATGCCGAACATCAGGTCCTGGCGGCGCATCGTCGAAGCGCCTTCTACTCCCATTTCCTCGGCCATCTCCACGAGCTCGGCCGGGGTCTTTCTCTTCAGTTCTTTCAGATGCATCTTGCTTGGTTTCCGAATGGAAAAGTTTGGATATGGCCGGCTGATCGAGGGGCTTGGGGAAAGCAGATCCGGGCTTGCGGACGGGCGTCGCGGCCCAATGCCGGTGGTCTGTCCAGATAAGGCCTGCGCGGCCCCCGGTCAACGGCACACTTCTGTGCGGCTGCGCAAGCGGGACAAACTGCCTCGCCTGCACGCCGGACCATCATTCGGAAATGCGATTCAGAACGGCTTGACGACCACGAGGACGACAATGATCGCGGCCGCCAGCCCGGGAATCTCGTTGAGCAGGCGCAGGGCCTTGCCCGACAGGGTCCGCTCGCCGCGCGCCAGCTTCTTGCCGTAGCCGACCAGCCAGCCGTGATAGCCGCTCAGCGCCACGACGAAGAGCAACTTGGTGTGCAGCCAACCTTGGCTCCATGCCCCGATCGAGCTGGCCAGCGCCAGGCCCAGGAGCCAGACCATGATGAGCGAGGGGGTGAGAATGATCTTGCGCAGCTTGGCTTCGCGATCGATCCACTTCGCCTCTTCGTCGGAGCCGGGCGCCGATTCCTGATGGTAGACGTAGTAGCGCGGCAGCATGAAGAGCCCTGCCATCCAGAAGATCACGAAGATGATGTGGCCGGCTTTCAGCCAAAGGTAGGTGGTCTGCAAAATCTGCTCCATGAGTCACCTCTGGCGCGTGAAAGCCGCGCCCTCCTTCCTTCTACACTTACGCTTGGCGCTGCCAGGTACGAACGACCCGCAGCAGGTCTTCGACGTGCGCGATCGGCGTGTGCTGGCCGATCCCGTGGCCGAGGTTGAACACGTGGGGACGCGCGGCAAAGGCATCAAGAACCGCGTGGACCTGCTTTTCGAGTTCCGCGCCGCCCGAAAGCAGCAGCAGCGGATCGAGATTGCCCTGCACCGGCATGCCTTCCGGCAATTCGCGCGCGGCCCAGATCGGGTCTATCGTCTCGTCGACACCCACGGCATCGACTCCGGTCTCGCGCGCATAGGCGGCCAGCTTCTCGCCAGCACCCTTTGGGAAGCCGATGATCGGGGTCTGCGGGTGCAGGGCCCTGACCCGCTCGACGATGCGCGCATTGGGCGCCACGACCCATTTTTCGAACTGTGCGGGGGCAAGACTGCCCGACCATGAATCGAACAGCTGGACAGCTTCGGCGCCGGCCGCGATCTGGCCGCTGAGATATTCGACCGTTACGTCGACGATACCGTCGATGATCGCCTGAAAGGCCGCAGGATCGCGATAGGCCATGGCCCGGGTCTCATGCTGGTCCCGACTCCCTTCGCCTGCGACCATGTACGTCGCGACGGTCCAGGGGCTCCCTGCAAAGCCCAACATCGTCTTGTCGGTATCGAGCGAGGCCCGAACTTTGGCGACCGTGTCGTAGATCGGGGAAAGCCGTTCGGGCACTGCAGTGAGTCCTTCAAGCGCATGATCGACAAGGCGCGGACTCAGTTTCGGGCCTTCGCCTGCCAGGAACTCGAGATTCTGTCCCATCGCGTAAGGCACGATGAGGATGTCGGAAAAGAGGATCGCTCCATCGAAACCGAACCGGCGGATCGGTTGCAGGGTAATCTCGGCCGCGGCGTCGGTATCGTAGACCAGCGCGAGGAATCCGCCCTTCTCTGCACGCAAGGCCCGATACTCCGGAAGGTAGCGTCCAGCCTGGCGCATGAGCCAGATCGGCCGCTTGCCGGAATTTTCGCCACGGAGCGTGTTCAGAAGGAGGCCTGGCATCGCGTTTCGGATCCGATCAAAAAAATAAAAGATTTTATAAAGGGATGATGGAGTCTGTTGGCCCTGTGGATATCGGGGACGGGCGTCCCTTGCCCGATTTGTCCCGGATTGAACAGGGTGAAGTCGCCGATGCGACTCTCGCTCGGTTCAGAGTCAATGAATCGTTTTGCCCCTTATCCCCAGCCTGTGGAATGACTCTCCAGACTGTCCACAAGTACCCCCTGTGGAATCTGGAGGATGGGGACGGAATCGGCCTCGCGAGTTGTCACCGGAACGCTCCCGTGGTTTATGCCGCTACATATCCACAGGCCGCCACAAGGACCTCGCGAGACCGCATTCATGGCGCGATTTCACCTACATCTGCTTTCGGACTCCACCGGCGAGACGCTGGAAATGATTGCCAAGGCGGCGCTGGCCCAGTTCGATGACAGCGACGTCTTGCGCCATTTCTGGCCGATGGTCCGCTCACAGCAGCACCTCGACCGCATCATGGGGGAAATCGCCGCCAATCCCGGTCTCGTCTTTTTTACGCTGGTGAATGAGGAGACGCGCGGGAGGCTGGAAGAGCGGTGCCACTCGCTGGGGCTCCCCGCGCTTGCGGTGCTCGATAACGTGACCGATGCGCTTGAGGCGCATCTGGGGCAGGAGGCGAAAGGGCGTCCCGGCCGTCAGCACCGCCTCGACGATGCCTATTTCGCGCGGGTCGATGCGATCCAGTTCACCATCGCCCACGATGACGGGATCGCATGGGAAGACTGGGAAGACGCCGACATTATCCTCGCGGGCGTGTCGCGCACGTCTAAGACTCCGACGAGCATCTATCTTGCCAATCGCGGTTACAAGGTCGCGAATATCCCCATCGTCGTGGAAAGTCCGCCGCCCCAGGCCCTGTTCGGTCTGCGCCGGCCGATGGTGGTGGGCCTGACGACGGCGCCGGAGCGCCTGATCCAGGTGCGCCGCAACCGGCTGCTCTCCCTGAGCCAGTCGCCCGATACCGACTATGTGCAGGCGGAAAAGGTCGAGAGCGAGGTCAAATACGCACGTCGCATGTTCGCCGACAATTCGTGGCCGGTCATCGATGTTACCCGCCGCTCGATCGAGGAAACGGCAGCGGCGATCATCAACCTCTACAACGAGCGCAAGGCCTCGGGCATCAAGGGCCCGGTCGGACCCAAGCCGATCTGATTTTTCGGGAAGCACAGCAAAGACAATGATCGTTCTCGCATCCAAGAGTGCATCGCGTCGCGCGATGCTGGAAGCTGCCCAGATTCCCTTCTGCACACAGCCTGCCCATGTCGACGAACGGGCGATCGAGGCTGAGCTCGGCGCAGTTCCGGCCGGCGAAGTCGCTCTTGCCCTCGCGAAGGCCAAGGCCCTTGCGGTATCGCAGAATGCACCCTGCACGCTGGTGCTGGGCAGCGACTCTCTCGTTACCTGCGACGGCTTCCGGTTCGACAAACCGGGAACGCGCGAGGCGGCGACCGAACATCTCCGCTTCTTTTCCGGCAAGGTGATGAAGCTCCACAGCGCTGCTGCCCTTGCCCGCGATGGCGAAGTGGTCTGGGCCGATGGCGGTCTTGCCGAACTGCACGTGATCGCCATGTCCGATGGCTTCATTGCCGATTACCTGGAGGCTGAATGGCCCGAAGTGTCGGGCTGCGTTGGCGTCTTCCGGTTCGAAGGCCGCGGCGTGCAATTGTTCGAGAAGGTCGAAGGCGACTACTTTACCATTCTCGGCATGCCGCTGCTCAAGGTACAGGCGGCACTGCGCGAACTGGGAGTGATGAAGAAATGACCTCGTTCACCCGGGACCAACCCTATGCCGAAGTCATCGGCGATCCCATTGCCCAGTCGAAGTCTCCGGCGATCCACAATTTCTGGCTCGGCAAGCTGGGCATCGATGCGCGCTATGAAGCCTGCCGCGTGGCACCTGGCGGCTTGCCCGAATATCTGGCGGCCCGTCGCGCCGATACCGGGTGGCGCGGTTGCAACGTCACCATGCCGCACAAGCAGGACATCATTCCGCTGCTCGACCGGCTCGATCCGCTTGCGCAGACCATCGGCGCGGTCAACACCGTCGTGCGTGAAGAGGATGGAACGCTGGTCGGCTACAATACCGATGCCCCCGGCTTTCTCGAACCGCTTCAGGATCGGCTCGACCAGCAACACCTGTTCCGCATGGCGCGTATCCTCGGCACCGGTGGAGCTGCGCGTGCGATCGTCGCCGCGCTGTCGCGCAAGGGCTTCGTGCTCGTCCTGGCCGGTCGCAACCCCGATAAGGCGCGCGGACTGCTCGACGAACTGGCGACGGGGGACGATCACCACGCGATCGATCTCGCCCATTTCGCCCAAGCCACCGATTTTGCCTTTGACGATCGCAAGGGCATCATGGATCTGGTCGTCAATGCCAGCCCTTTGGGGATGACCGGACAGGCTGCACTGGAATTTGATTTCAGTCATGTCCCGCCCGGCAGCGTCATCTATGACATCGTTACCAGCCCGCTGGAGACTCCTTTTCTGAAGGAGGCGCGCGAGGCCGGGTTCGAGACGGTGGACGGGCTGTCCATGCTGATCGGCCAGGCTGCATTCGCCTTCGAGAAGTTCTTCGGCACCTTTCCACCGCGCGACTCGGACGGCGAGCTTCGGGAGATCCTGCTCAAGTGATTGCGACTCGACCCCGGATTCTCGGTCTGACCGGCTCGATCGGCATGGGCAAGTCGACAGTGGCGCAGATGCTGCGCGACCTGGGCGTTCCCGTGTTCGATGCGGACGCCGCGGTGCACGAACTGCAGGGTCCGGGCGGTCGCCTGCTTCCGGCGATCGAGGAAGCCTTCCCCGGAACCACCGGGGCGCAGGGCGTGGACCGGCCGAAACTGGGCGCCGCAGTCTTCGGGGACAGGGAAAAGCTGGCCCGGCTGGAAGCCATCGTGCATCCCGCCGTGGCCGAAATGCGACAGGATTTCCTGCAGAAGAATGCAGGCAAGGCATTGATCGTTTTCGATATCCCTCTCCTTTATGAAAAAGGCGGGGCGCAAGGGGTCGATGCCGTTGCCGTCGTTTCCGCCCCGGCCGAGGCCCAGCGCGAGCGGGTCCTCGCGAGGCCGGGCATGACCGAGGAAAAGTTCGAGCAGATCCTGTCCCTGCAGGTACCCGACGCTGAAAAGCGCGCGCGGGCCGATCATGTCATCGAAACCGGTACGAGCCTTGCCGAAACGCGCGAACAGGTCGCCCGATTGGTTGCTGCGTTGGGTAGCGCATAATTTCCTTCGTCAGCCCCTTGCACACCGGGCTCAGCAGGCAGATATGGGAAGTGATGAGAGAGATCATCTTCGATACCGAAACGACGGGGTTCGACCCCAAAAACGGTGACCGGATGGTCGAAATCGGTTGCATTGAAATGGTCAACCGAGTGCTCACTGGGCGCACCTTCCACGCCTACTTCAATCCCGAACGGTCGATGCCGGCCGAGGCCGAAGCCGTGCACGGTCTTTCCGATGCTTTCCTTGCCGACAAGCCGCTGTTCGCAGAGCGTGCGCACGAGTTCCTCGATTTCATCGAAGACAGCCCGATGGTGGCGCACAACGCCGGGTTCGACTTCAACTTCATCAATTTCGAATTGCAGACCTGCGGTCATCCGGAAGTCAGCCGCGACCGGATGGTCGATACCGTGGCCCTGGCCAAGGTTCGCCATCCCGGCGCGAAGCTCTCGCTCGATGCGCTGTGCACACGCTATGGCATCGATCGCAGCCACCGCACGAAGCACGGCGCGCTGCTTGACGCCGAGCTGCTGGCACAGGTCTATGTCGAGCTCCGCGGAGGCCGCCAGATTGGCCTCGAGCTGGGAGCCGAAATCACCGAGATCGTGATGGAAACGAAGATCCTCACACGAAGGGATCGACCTTTCCGTCAGCCGCGTTCCCACGCGGCCACCGAAGAGGAACTCGCAGCACATGCGGAATTTCTCAAGTCGGTCGATACCCCGCTCTGGGGTGCCTAAACTCTAGCAAGAGGAGAATACGCCCATGGATATCCGCGTCTCCGGTCACCAGGTCGATACTGGCGAGGCCCTTCAGGTCCACGCCGGTGAACGTCTTACGGCGATCATCGAGAAGTATTTCAGTCGGGCCTTGTCCTCGCACGTGACCTTCGGCCGAGCGCCTGCCGGCGCTTTCCGGTGCGATATCATCATGCATGTCATGCAGAACCTGGTTCTCAAGGCCACCGGCCTTGCCCATGATGCGCACCTTGCTCTCGACCAGGCTGCGGAAAAGATCGACAAGCAGCTGCGCCGTTACAAGCGCCGTCTGAAGGATCGCCACGAGCAGTCTGCCCATGCGATGGCTGCCGAGGAAGCGGCCTACACCATCTTCGAGGAAACGCCGGTCGAGAACGACGACGAGATCGAGGCCGATGCGCCGCTGGTCATCGCCGAGACTCGTGTGGACGTTCCCGAAGCAACCGTTTCCGATGCGGTCATGATGCTTGACCTGCGCAATACCACGGCTTTGTTCTTCAAAAACGCTGGTACTGGTCGGCATAATATGGTTTACCGCCGCGGCGACGGTTCGATCGGCTGGGTCGAACCTCACTGACGCCGAGCAGTGACGTCACCAGGCGTTTGAATTCCTGATCGGAGGAGAGGACGTAACCCCCGGATATTCCGGGGGTTATGAGCGTATAATAAATGGCAACCGGTCAAGACTAGAATCAGATTTGGCATGAATGGTCTTTTTACTCTTCTGCCTGAGGCCGTCGTTACGACTGTCGCAGACAGCAAGGATCTTATTCTCAGCGAGCTCGCCGGCCTTTTTGCGCAGGTCTATGACCTTCAGCGCGATGAGGTGCTGGAACGCATGCTCGAACGTGAGGAATTGGGCAGTACCGGCTTCGGTCGCCGTATTGCGATCCCGCACGCCCGCATTTCCGGCCTCAAGCGTCCGGTTGCTGCGTTCATGCGGCTTGAAGCTCCCGTAGAGTTCGATTCCGCCGACGGCATGCCGATCGATCTGGTTTTCGGCCTGCTGTCCCCGGACGGCGCCGGCGCCGCGCACCTTCATGCCCTCGCCGCGATCTCGCGCATGATGCGCGATGAGCGCATGCACGACGACCTGATCGAAGCCCCGGGGCCGGAAGTTCTCTACAGCCTCCTGAGCAACGTCATCGACCGCGACGCTGCCTGACATGACCGAGGCTGACAACGCCGACGCAGCCGGTGCGAACCTTCACTGGCGGGCCCTGGAAAGCCTCTATGCTTCAGCCGCCATCAACGAGAAGTTTCGTTCGGTTCTCCAGATCACCGGTGAAGGGCATTCGTGCATCACGTTCGATGTCGGGCCCGATTGTTTTCACGCAGCCGGAGCCGCGCATGGCACGATCTATTTCAAGATGCTCGACGACGCGGCCTTCTATGCCGCGAACACGCTGATCACCGATCGCTTCCTGCTTACCACCTCGTTCAACCTCTTGCTCAGCAAGCCGATCAAGGGAGGGACTGTCCGTGCCGAAGGGCGCTGGGTCAGCGGCCGCCGCCGCGTGCTCGTGGCGGAATCGCGATTGATCGACGAGGAAGGCGACGAGGTGGGACGCGGGACCGGCACCTTCATGCGCTCGCGCATTCCTCTCTCCGGCCTTCCCGGATATTCCGCCGCCTTCACGGCCCCGGCCTGACCGATGGAAGCGCGCCTGCCTGCACACCTCGAGGTTTCGGGTCTGATTCGTCGGGTCCAGGCCGAAGGTGGTTTCGCAACCGTTATCAATAAAGGTGAACGCGACGCTGGAACGATCATGGTCGTCCTTACCGAAAACGGAGCGAATACACGCGCTTACGAGCGCATGCCGCAATTGGATGGAACCCGCCAGTGGACTTGTTCAAAGAGACAAGACACTGAAAAGCCATGGGAAATTTCAGAGTTTATCACTCGTAGGGCCGAACAGGACCCGGATATCTGGGTTGTAGAGCTTGATATCGCGGATGGTGAGCGTTTCATCGGAATCGGGTAACGAATCCGGTTGACTTGCAAGGAATGCAAGGTAATGGGGCCGCAAACGCGAAGGCGGCGCGGGAGGCATTTCGGCCACACCAGCTAGCACGCAGCCGGGGGATCGTCGGCAGGCGCTGACAGAACTTCAATGCCCGAAACGGCATTCTGTTTCAGCCTGTATCAGATGGGTCCACCGCTTTAGACCAAGGCTTGATGCGAACTAAATTGCAGTGGGCCAGCGCTATAGCGCTGACCGCAACGGTGTTTACCGCATTGTTCAGCGCCCAGGGGTCGGGCGCAGCCACGTCGGACATCGTTCCGATCCTGGCGAAACCGGAACCCCAGGTGAATTTCGTCTCCGAACCGGTAATTCAGGCGTTTCCGTCCGAAGATGACGGGATCGAAGTGGAAGACGACAGCGACGATCAGGTCATCGAGGCCGACACTCTCGCGCAACTTGTTGCAGAGCAGAGCATGCCCGATGCAGTCGGCAGGCAGCTGCGTTGCCTTGCCGGTGCGATCTATTTCGAATCGCGCGGTGAATCGCTCGAAGGGCAGCTTGCCGTCGGACGGGTGATCGTCAATCGCACCAAATCGGATCGTTTTCCCGACAACTTCTGCGACGTCGTGTTCCAGCGCTCGCAGTTTTCCTTCGTGCGCGGCAACCGCATGCCAAAGATCCGTGAGCGTTCAAAGGACTGGCGCCGGGCGCTGGCCATCGCCACCATCGCGATCGACGGCAGTTGGAAAAGCCCGGCCAAAGGTGCGCTGTTCTTCCACGCCGCCCGCGTGTCGCCGAACTGGCGTCTCAAGCGCCTCGCTCAGGTCGACAACCACATCTTCTATCGCTGACGGACGGCCCGCCCCTTCGGGCGGGCCCCGCGCATCACTTCCGCAGTTCGACCCACACCGGTGCATGGTCGCTGGCCTTCTCCCGGCCGCGATGCGCCTTGTCGACGCCGCAGGCGACCAGACGATCGGCCAGTTCGGGCGAAAGTAGGGCATGGTCGATGCGAAAGCCGTGGTCGCGCTGCCAGGCCCCGGCCTGGTAATCCCAGTAGGTCCAGACGCCTCCGCGCGGGTTGTGGGTGGCGATTGCGTCGGTCCAGCCGTCGCCGAGCAGGCGGAAGTAGGCATCGCGCGATTCCGGCTGCATGAGGGCGTCCGCGGCCATGGCCGGCGGCGACCAGATATCGCGGTCGTGCGGAATGACGTTGAAGTCGCCGGTGACGATGGCGGGGACTTCCTCGGCCTTGATTGCGGCCATGCGTTCCCGCAGGCGCTTCATCCAGCGCAGCTTGTAGTCGAACTTGGGACCGGGCACCGGGTTGCCGTTGGGCAAGTAGATGCACACGATCCTGATGCCGAAGACATCGGCTTCCAGATAGCGCGAATGATCGTCCTCGGGCTCCCCGTCGAGGCCGCGCTGGACTTCGACCGGCGCTTCGCCGTCGGCAAGGATGGCCACGCCGTTGAAGCTCTTCTGGCCATGCCAGATGCCCTTGTAGCCCAGCTTCTCGAACTCGGCGATCGGGAAGCCTTCGTCCTGTGACTTGATTTCCTGCAGGCAGGCGACAGCCGGGCGGGTTTCCTCGAGCCATTCGAGCAGACGGGGCAGGCGCGCCTTGACGCCGTTGATATTGAAGGTTGCGATTTTCATGGCGCCTTCTCGGCAGTCAGGCGCCGGTTCGTCAAGCTCAGATACTGAAGCTCGATCCGCATCCGCATCCGGCGGCGGCGTTGGGATTCTCCACCCGGAAAGCCGCTCCACCCAAGGATTCCACGTAATCGACGATGCAGCCGCTGACGAGATCGAGGCTGACGGGATCTACGACCAGCTTCACGCCGTCGGTTTCGGTCACCGAATCTTCGCTCTCGGGAGCATCGGCGAGGCCGAACTTGTACTGGAACCCGGAGCACCCTCCGCCTTCGACCGAAAGGCGCAGGATCGCGGCCTTGCCCTGCTTGGCGGCAATCGTGGCCACGCGCGCGGCGGCGGAAGGGCTGAGAGTGAGATTCTGCTGGTCCATATGCCGCATGTAGGCGTCCCTGCCCCGTGCGGCAAGGCGTCGGGGCAGAGCCGACGCGGCGCCTCAGGACAGGGAATTGCGGCTGATCGTCCGGTTTGGGCGGCGATCAGGCCATCTGGATATAGTCGCGCATCGCCGCGGCTTCGGATTCCACCTTGTCGATGCGATATTTCACGAGGTCGCCGATCGAAACCATGCCGATCATGCGCTCTCCGTCCATGACCGGCAGGTGGCGGATGCGCCGCCGGGTCATCATGGCCAGTGCCGTCATCACCGAGGTCAGGGATTCCACGGTGACGGCAGGCGCCGTCATGACGTCGCTGACCGGTTTGTCGAGAACGCTGGGACCGAATTCGCGCAAGCGGTAGATGACGTCGCGTTCGGAGAACATGCCGGCAAGGCTTTCGCCATCCAGGACCGGCAAGGCACCGATACGACGTTCGGCCAGTATTTCCACGGCTTCGCGCACCGTGTTGCTGACCTGGCAGGTAAGAACAGTATCGCGGCCTTCGATAATGCGCCCGATCGTCATCGTCGTATTCTCCCCGTTTTGCTTTGCAGGCGCAGAATACCACAGGTTTCGGGGACTAGCCACTTCGACAGACAGATCGCGCTGCGTGTCACGAGGCCCTTGCGACAGGGGCCCACAAGGCGCAAATGAGACGCAATGATACCACGCTCCCCCCTCGAAGATCCGGTCAACGCGGCGCACGCCTGGAACCGGTTCAGGCGTATCATGCGCTGGATGATGACGATCACGGTCGGCCTCGTTCTGGGCTCGGTGATTGTCCTCTACCGGTCGAACGGCATGGTCTCGGTCCACCTTTACATTGCGACCGCGCTGGGAATCGGATTCACGATGCTGCTGGCTTCGGCGCTGATGGGGCTCGTTTTCCTGTCCAGTGGAACCGGCCACGATGAATCGATCGTCAACCCGCTCGAAGACGAAACCGATCTCTGAGTCAGTCGATCAGTTTGCCGCAGGACGCAGGCGATAGTCCTCGACCGGTGTGCCGCCGATGAGATGTTCCTGGATGATCCGTTCCAGCACGTCCTCATCGCAGGAGTGATACCAGACCCCGTCCGGCCAGACGACGGCAACCGGGCCTGATGAACAGATGCGCAGGCAGTCCGCCTTGGTACGCGCGACGCCCCCGCCCTCGGTCGTCTTTGGGCCGTCGAGGCCCAGCTGCTTGAGGCGTTTCTTCAGGTACTTCCAGCTCGCCTGGCCCTTTTCCGGGCTGCAGCATTCACCTTTCTGCGGTTCGGCGCAGATGAAGATGTGGCGTTCGATGGAATTGCCACCCGCCTTGGCGAGGGCTTCTTCGGCCTTCTCGAGTTCGTGGCGGTGCTTGCTCATGGACGGCAAGTAGGCACCGAAGGGGCGCAGGTCCAGTGCGAGCGTCGTCGCATCGAACCTTTAGCGTCAGCCCTTCTTGCCGACGATCCGCGAAATTTCGGCCGCAACCATCCGCTCCACGAGCGGAGGCAGGTTCTTGTCCAGCCATTCGGCAAGTGCGGGGCGCAGCAGTTCGCGGGTCAGCGATTCCAGCGAGGTTTCGCCCGAACGCACGATCTGCGGCGGGGCGCTGGGTTCGGAAAGCATCGCCAGGGCTGCCAGGGATTCGCGCATCGAGGCGCGGACATTGTCCTGAATCAGCGAAGGTTCCTCGTCATCCTCGTCCATATCGGGCTCCAGCTCGGCGGTTTCCTGCAGCTCGAGGACGTCTTCGAGGTCCTCGTCCTCTTCTTCCTCAAGCTCGATGACGCCGGCGGTGGCGCGACGCGTGCGTTCGACCTTGGCGCCCGCGCGGTTGTCGCGCGCGATCACCTGCTTGATCGACTGCAGGATCTCCTCGACCGAGGGTTCACCGTTCTGACGCATCGTATAGGCCCCTTAGCATGCCTTAGGACAAAGGCAGACACACGCGCGGCCGAATCACTTTGGCCCCGATTCGCCGCGCATGCTTAATTCTGTGGAATTTCACCGTCCTGCAGCGGCGTGTCAACGGTTCGTGTCGATTGGGCGACCGGAGCGGGATCGTTCTCCCAGTCGAAGATCTTGCCCTTGACCCGTTCGTAGTTGACGTCGGGGTCATAGAGAATCCCGCCGTCGAGGTTCAGATCGCGCGCTTCGGCGCGGCCCATCGCGGCAAGCAGGGAGAATCCGGCGACATAGGCGTTGCGCCTGGCAGTGACGAACTGGACTTCCGCATTGAGCAGTTCCTGTTCGGCATTGAGGATGTCCAGGATCGTGCGATTGCCGACCGTGTTCTCGGCGCGCACGCCTTCGAGGCTGAGCTTCGCCGCATCGACGGCGACCTGGGTCGAACGGATCAGGTCCTTCGAGGCAATCCACGAGGTGTAGGCGGAGCGTACTTGCGCGATGACCTGGCGCTCGATGGCGATCTCGTTCTCGAGCGCGGTCGAGGCCGAGGCCTGCGCCTGGCGCCTCTGGGCGGCAGGCAGGCCGCCTTGGAACAGCGGAATCGAGATCGAAGCGCCTGCCTGCGCAGTCGTTTCGGCCTGCCTTGCGCTGCCGCCACCTTGCCCCCCGCTGACCAGCGTGCCGAGATAATTGTTGTAGGCACCGGAGGTGAACAGGCTGACCTTCGGCAAGCGTCCGGCGCCGGCGACGTCAATGTCCTTTTCCGCCGCGAGCGTGCGTTCGCGGGCGGCGATCAGGTCCGGATTGTGCTCCAGCGCCTGATCGACCGCGGTCTGCGGGCTGTCAGGCAGGTTCGGCAGTGGCGGCGGCGTCTCCAGCGCTTCCGGAGCCTTGCCGACGAGCTGGATATACGTCTCGCGCGCGGCGGCGAGGTTGGCTTCGGCCGTGCGGGCGTCGCTTTGCGCCAGGGCCAGTCGCGACTGTGACTGGGCGACGTCGGTGCGCGTCAGATCGCCGATCTCGTAGCGGTCGCTGGTCGCCTGCAGATTGACCTTGAGCACGTCGACCTGGTTATGGTTCAGCCCCACGATGGCCTCGTTGCGGATGACGTCCATGTAGGCCGCGACCACCGAGGAGAAGACCGAACTTTCAGAGCCGCGCAAGGAAGCCTGCCCGGCCTCAACGCGGATCTTGGCGGCCTTGATCTGGTTCTTGACCAGGCCACCGGAGTAGATCGGCACATTGAGGTTCGTGTTGGCGTTGACCGCCCGGTCCGGGGCGTTGAACGCCGTGCTGCTCTGCTTCACGAATTCGGTGTAGCGGCCATCCGCGCTGACACTCGGCAAGCCTGCGGCCCGGGCGATCGGCACGCCTTCGTCAACGCCGCGCTGCTGGGCGCGGGCCGCCTGCAGCGTCGGGTTGGTCTGATAGGCAAGGACGAGAGCCTCACGCAGCGTGTCGGCGCGCGCAGACGGAGCCTGCATCGCTGCGATGCAGGCTATTCCCGACAGTAGCCCGGCGCGCCCCCACACGAACCGGGTCATGGTCAGAAGCTCCAGCGTTTCGGAGCCGCCAATTCGGGAAGTGCAGGAATGCCGATCTCGGCAAGCGGGAGCAGCGACACCACGCCTGCAGCCTTGCGGCCGGAAGCGAGACGCGAAACGCCACGGGTCATCAGGCCGGTGACGATGCGTCCGTCTTCGCCGAGCTGGGCGGCGACATTTGCGGGCAGTTGCTCGATTGCGCCGTCGATCACGACGAGCGTGTAGCCACCCTCACCTGCCATGGCGCCGGCTTCGGCGGGATCCACGGCATCGAGCGTGCCGACCAGCGGACGCAGCAGCGCGGCGAGGTAGCCGGCGCCATCGCCGACGAGCAGGGCCTTGTCCTGCGCGGTCGGTTCGGCTTCGGCCAGCATCTTGGCCTGGACGAGCGGTGCGGCCAGTGAGCGGCCGTTGCCCAGCGGGATCGCACGGTCGATATAAGCGGCATCGCGCATGGCTTCGGGAACGAAGTCCTCGCGGGCAACGCCGGCCATCGCCGCGAGCACCCAGGGCTCGTTGACGCCGCTGGTGCGCAGCTGGCTGGTGATCATGGCGCGACGGGCCGCGCTCACGGAATTCTGGGCGGACGGGGCGGACCGATCCTCGGTCAAGGTCATTTCGTGCTGTTCCCTCGATACTTGCAGGGCCGATGCGTGCCATTTGCATGGGTTGCAAATTCGGCATTTGTGGGGCGCCTTCTAGGACAAGGCGCCTGCGAGGCCAAGCGCTTTGACAATACGCTCGTCGAGTTGTCGTAGCGCTTTGACGATCACCCCGTCCCGCCGTATGGGGACCGGCAAATCCACGATTTCCGCGAACCGGGAGCGCAATTCCATGGCAGATATGGTGACAATCCGCGAAGACGACCTCATCGAGAGTGTTGCCGACGCCCTCCAGTACATCAGTTACTTCCACCCGATGGACTACATCCGCGCGCTGGGCGACGCCTACGAGGCGGAGCAGGGCCCCGCGGCAAAGGACGCCATCGCGCAGATCCTGACCAACAGCCGCATGTGCGCGGAAGGGCATCGCCCGATCTGCCAGGACACCGGCATCGTCAACGTCTTCATCGAGTGGGGCCAGAACTGCCGCCTCGAATCCGACCGCAGCTTGCAGGAAGTGGTCGATGAAGGTGTGCGCCGCGCCTACAACAATGCCGAGAACAAGCTGCGCGCCTCGGTGCTGGCGGATCCTGCCTTCACCCGCCGTAATACCAAGGACAACACCCCCTCGGTTCTGTCGGTCAGCATGGTCCCGGGCTCGAAGGTCTCGGTCGACGTTGCCGCCAAGGGTGGCGGCTCTGAAAACAAGTCGAAGTTCAAGATGATGAATCCCAGCGATTCCATCGTCGACTGGGTGATCGAGATGCTTCCGCAGATGGGTGCCGGCTGGTGCCCGCCCGGCATGCTGGGCATCGGCATCGGCGGAACCGCGGAACACTGCGTCAAGCTTGCCAAGCAGAGCCTGATGGAGCCGATCGACATGGCCCAGCTCAAGGCTCGCGGGCCCCAGAACGACATCGAGGCGCTGCGCATCGAGATCTTCGACAAGGTGAACGCGCTGGGCATCGGCGCGCAGGGCCTTGGCGGCCTTGCCACCATCCTCGACGTCAAGATCATGGACTGGCCGTGCCATGCCGCCGGCAAGCCCGTCGCCATGATTCCGAACTGTGCCGCCACTCGCCACGCGCACTTCACGCTGGACGGTTCGGGGCCGAGCTTCCTCGAGACGCCGAACCTCGACGACTGGCCGAAGGTCGAATGGGCTCCCGATGCCGGCGCAAAGCGCATCGACCTCGACACGCTCACCCCGGAAATCGTCCAGAGCTGGAAGCAGGGCGACCGCCTGCTGCTCAACGGCAAGATGCTCACCGGCCGCGATGCCGCGCACAAGCGCATCCAGGACATGCTGGCCAAGGGCGAGGAACTGCCGGTCGAGTTCAAGGGCCGCGTGATCTACTACGTCGGCCCCGTCGATCCGGTGCGCGAGGAAGTGGTCGGTCCGGCCGGTCCCACCACCGCCACCCGCATGGACAAGTTCATGGACATGATGCTGGGCCAGGGCCTGCTCGCCAGCATCGGCAAGTCGGAGCGCGGCCCTGCCGCCACCGAGTCCATCGCCAAGCACAAGTCGGCCTACCTCATGGCCGTCGGCGGCGCTGCCTACCTCGTCGCCCGCGCGATCAAGGAAGCCAAGGTCGTCGGCTTCGCCGACCTCGGCATGGAAGCGATCTACGAATTCACCGTCAAGGACATGCCGGTGACCGTTGCGGTCGATTCCGAAGGCAAGAACGTCCACCAGCTGGCCCCGCTGGTCTGGAAGGAAAAGATCGCCAAGGAGCATCTGCTCGCCGACTGATCTCCGGCAGGCAAAGGCCCCCGGATCCGGTGCATCGACGAACGGCGCACCGGATCCGATCGGGGAACTGGCGCGAAAGGGAACTTTCGCGCTATTCCGATCGGTTATGACGGATCTTTCCAACGAACCCCGGGTTCCGGCGCGGCTCGTGCTGCTGTCGCTGGCGGCCCTTTGGGCGTGCTACTTCACTGTCGCGACGCTGCGCGGCGTGGTGATCGGCTTCGATTTCGTATGGCCGATCATCTCGCGCCGGCTGACGATCTGCATTCTGTCCATGCTGGTCATGGTGGCGGTGTGGCCGCTGCTGCAGATGCTCGACCGCAAGTCCGCGGGGGTGCGGCTGGCCGTGGTGTTGGTGGGTGCCCTGCCCCTGTCGCTGGTCCTCAGCCTGATCAACAACACGATCTTCTCCGACATCGAATATGACGAGGACCAGGGCGGCAAGCACGAGACGTCGGTGACGACGCAAAAGGGCAACGTGCGCATTTCGCGGGACGAGGCCGGAAACATCCTGGTCGACCTGCCAAACCTGCGCGAAACCGGCGGGCCCGGGGACGAGGGCACCGGGGCCGCGGGAGAAGAGGCGGTCCCCGATGTGCAGGTGCACCCCACCCGGCGCGATAACGGCGAATCCGCCATCACCATTCACACCGAAATGCCCAAGGATGCTGCGTTCAAGCGCTGGGCCGGGATCGCCGACACCGCATTCGGGCGCTATTTCCTCGTCCTTGCCTGGGCAGCGCTGTACTTCGCGCTGGCCAAGGCGGAGGAAGCCCGCGCGGCCGAGCGGCGCGAGGGTGAATATCGCCGCGCGGCAGAGGCGGCGGAGCTGCGCTCGCTGCGCTATCAGGTCAATCCGCACTTCCTGTTCAACACGCTCAACTCGCTTTCGGCGCTGGTCATGACCGGCAGGCAGGATGATGCCGAAACGATGATCCAGACGCTTTCCACGTTTTACCGGCGCACCCTGTCGGGCGATCCGACCGGCGATCTGCCGCTGGCTGAAGAGATCGAGCTGCAGCAGCTATACTTCGCCATCGAGGCGGTGCGTTTTCCCAATCGTTTGCTGACGAAGATCGATATTGACGATGCCGTCGTCGATGCGAAGGTGCCGGGCATGATCCTCCAGCCGCTGGTCGAAAACTCGGTCAAGTACGCGGTCGCCGCCACGCAGAAGCCGGTGACGATCGCCATCGCTGCGCATCGGGAAGGGGAAGAACTGGTGATTTCGGTAAGCGACGACGGTCCCGGCATCGAAGCGGGCAAGACGCAAGGCTGCGGAATCGGCCTGGGTAATGTCCGTGACAGGCTGCGGGCCCGCTATGGCAGCGCGGGCAGCATCGATTTCGGAAAGACGGCCGATGGCGGCTTCGCCACGGTCCTGAGAATGCCGCTGGAGCATCGCCGTGGCTGAAATGGATGCGGGCAACGGCGCTGCGCAAGGCCCACTGAAAACGCTGATCGTCGATGATGAACCTCTCGCGGTAGAGCGCATGCAGGTGATCTGTGCGCGCATGGACGGGATTACCGTGACCGGTACGGCCAGCGATGGCGAAGCCGCGCTGCGTCTGATCGAGGCGCTCAGGCCCGATCTCGTGCTGCTGGACCTGACGATGCCGGAAACCGATGGCCTCACCGTCGCCCGCAGGCTGTCGGGCAAGGCGGACGCGCCTGCGGTGATCTTCGTGACCGCGCATGACGAGTTTGCGGTCGAGGCCTTCGATCTCGATGCGGTCGACTACGTGCTCAAGCCGGTTGCGCCCGATCGGCTGCAACGCGCCATCGGGCGGGTCATGGCAAGGCGCGGTGAACGCAATGCCCCGCCGAGCGAGTGGCTCGAGGAATTCTGGGTGCCTCACCGCTCCGAACTGGTGCGGATCCCGGCAAGCGACGTGCAGCGCATCGATGCAGAGCGCGACTACGTGCGCCTGCATGTGCCGGGGCAGAGTTACCTGCTGCTACAGACCATCACCAGCCTCGAGCAGAAGCTCGATCCGGAGCACTTTATCCGCATCCACCGCAGCTGCATCCTGCGCCGCGATTTCGTGATGGGTCTCAAGCATGAGGGGCTGGGCGTGTGGTCGGCAGAAACCGGCGACGGTGAAACCTTGCGGATCGGCCGGACCTACCTGCCCGCAGTCAAGAAGATGGCGGGCCGCTGAGCCTTACGTCCCGGTTTCCTGCCGTTGTGGGAAGCGCAAAGAAAAACGGCGGGGGGGGGGG
>NZ_CCBH010000078.1:0-2061 GCF_001368935.1 Novosphingobium sp. KN65.2 | reverse complement strand
ACCACCATCATAAAAACCACAGCACGTCGCAGAGGCCGCCCGGCCGCCGATTCGGAACCAATTGCAGCGCGTGAAGTGTTCCTGGATGCCGCGTTGGAGGCCTTCGCCGACCTCGGCTATCATGGCGCATCGATACGGGAGCTTACCCGGCGACTCGATGTAAGCCACGGCCTGATCCATGCGAAATTCGGCTCCAAGCTGGATTTCTGGAAGGCATCGGTGGACCATGGGATGCAGCGCCTGGTCCAGCAAATCGAGAAAGCCGCCTTCACCGGCAACCCGGACGCAACTCCGGAGCAACGGTTGAAAGACGTGTTCGTCTCGCTCCTGATGGTGCTCGACCAGGCCCCAGCGATTTTGCGGATGATGAACCATGAGGGCATTCAGGAAAGCGAAAGGCTGGATTATATTATCAAGAGGTATATGTTGATCGGCACATTTCCGGGCGACATCATCATCGAGGAAGGTGTAAAGGCGGGCTTGTTCCGTAATGTGTCCAAGCCTGTCATATTTTTTCTGATCGCACACGGCGGCGGATCGATCTTCAGCTTGCGGGCACTGGCCTCCAATTTGGGAATCCCGCCACTCAAAACGAAAAAAGCTCGGCAATTGCAAGCTGAGGAAATCGCAGATACGCTGATCCGCGGTCTCCTTATATAGGCGCTGCGGATCCTCCCGGCCGGGAAAGGCGAGGCCGGATGGCGGAAATGACGCAGGTCGCCGAAATATTTATCCGTGACAAAACTTGTCAGTTGACAAATACAGTGGCTCGCAACGATAAGGGACGCCTGCCTTATTAAATGGCTCCTGAAAGCCAGCACGCGAAGGATTGGATGTCAATGGCAATTACCAAGCAGGAGCTTGTTGAGCGCGCACGCGCCATCGCTCCCGGCATCGCCGCTCGGGCCCAGCAGACCGAAGTGCAGCGCAAGCCACATGACGATAATATCAAGGAAATGGTCGATGCTGGCCTGATGCCGGTATTGCTGCCCAAGCGTTGGGGCGGCCATGAATTGGGCCTCGATGCCCATATGGAAATAGTCGAGGTCATCAGTTCGGCCTGCATGTCCACCGGCTGGATCGCCGGTTTCTACATGGGCCATCATTTTTTCGTCACCAAGTTCAGCGAGCGCGCTCAGGCGGACGTTTTTGCCGACGGCCCGACCTGCCTGCTGCCCGGAACGACCAACTCGCTGATGAAGGCCAAGAAAGTCACCGGCGGCTGGGAGATTTCGGGCCGCGCGACCTGGGGTTCCGGCATCATGCATGCCACATGGGCACTGGTCGGCGCCGACACTGACGACGGCCGGCGCGTATTCCTGATCCCCGCTTCGGACACGCGGTTCGATGACGTCTGGTTCATGAGCGGCATGGCCGGTACGGGCAGCAACGACATCGTGGTCGATGGCGCGTTCGTTCCCGAGCATCGCGGACTGCTGATGGAATCCTTCATGGCCGGTCCGACCGAAGGCTCGCGGATCCACGAAAATCCATTTTATTCGATGCCGCTCATGCCGTTTATCTACAATGAGATCGCCGGCTTCTTCAGCGGCGGACTCGCCGGGGCCGTTGATGCTTTCGAGACGACGATCAAGAAGCGGGTCATCACCCACAGCGAGCAGGCCACGCGGGAGCGGCCGCACAACCATATCCAGCTTGGCAGCGCCATCGCCAGTTCGATCGTCGCCAAGGAACTTGCGCGCAGCATCGTGCGGCAGACGATGCCGCTGATCGGCGGCGAGTTCGATCTGGAAACCCGCCTCCGCCTGAAGGCCCAGGCCGGTTTCCTCGCCGATCACTGCCGCCGGACGATCAACGAGATGATGAACCGGTCTGGCGCCACGAATTTCCAGTCCAGCGCACCATTGCAGCGCTTCTTTCGCGACGTGAACACCGTCGCCATCCACGCCTTCTGGGATTGGGAAGTGGCGTTCGAACAACTCGGCCGTCACCGCGTGGGCCTCGCGCCGAATAATCCACTGGTCTAATACTATTAGCCGCCCATCGAGCGGTGATCGGATAACAATAAGCCATTTTGGGGAGAGTAAAATGAACGTCAAA
>NZ_CCBH010000077.1:0-2296 GCF_001368935.1 Novosphingobium sp. KN65.2 | reverse complement strand
GCAAAGAGCGATTTCGGCGGGTTGGTGCGATACATCACCAGCGCGCAGGGGCGTGATGAGCGCGTGGGCGTGGTGACTGTCACCAACTGCCGAGGCGAGACGCCAGAAGATGCCGCACAGGACGTTATGCTTGTCCAATCGGCCAATCAGCGGGCGGCTTCGGACAAGACATATCACCTCATAATTTCGTTTCCTCCCGGCGAGAGTCCGAGCGCGGAAGCCTTGCGCGATATTGAGGAGACGATTTGCGCGGGGCTGGGCTTTGCCGAGCATCAGCGGATCAGCGCCGTTCATCACGACACCGACCACACGCATATTCATCTGGCGATCAACAAGATTCATCCGATCCGCCACACGATCCATACGCCCTTGCGGGATTATCGGACGCTTGCCGAGCTATGCGAGCTGCTAGAGGTCCGTCACGGTTTGGAGCGCGTCAACCACAACGCCCACCAGCGCGGCGGGGAAAACCGCGCGAAGGACATGGAGCAGATCGCGGGCACGGAGAGCCTGATAGGCTGGGCGCAGCGGAATTGCGCCGAACCCTTGAAGGCCGCCGCGAGCTGGACCGAGTTGCACCAGATCGCGGCCGACTTCGGCCTGTCCGTGCAGGCGCGCGGCAACGGCCTGATATTCGCTGCGATGGACGGAACGACCGTAAAGGCCAGTTCCATCGCGCGCGAGCTGTCAAAAGGGGCGTTAGAGAAACGCTTGGGAGCCTTCCAGAGCGCGCGGGGAGGGGAGGGGGCACCGAAAGCCCGACAGACCTATGAAAAGCGCCCCGTGCCCTCCCGTATCGACACCAGCGGCCTATTTGCTGCCTACCGCGCCCAGCAGGGCACGCGCGCCACGCGCCGAAAGGTCGAGCTGGCCGAGGCCGCAGCCAAGCGCCGCGCGGCCATTGAACAGGTGAAGCGCATCGGGAGGACGAAGCGGGCGGCGATAAAGCTGCTAGGTGGCGGCCCGGCTGTTAAGCGCCTCAATTACGCACTGGCGGCCCGGTCCACCAAGGCCGCGATTGCGAAGATTGTTGCCGCCCACGGGCGGGAACGGGAGCGCATCGCGTCTCGTAATTCCCGGCGCGGGTGGAATGACTGGCTACAGGAGCAGGCCAAGGCGGGCGACCGCACCGCCCTTGAGGCCCTGCGCGCGCGGGAGGGACGGCGCACCGCTCCCAAGGATGCGCTGCACATTGCGGCGATGCCGAGCGCAGCACACCCCGCAGCGATCCGGCAAGACCACATCACGAAACGCGGGACGATCATCTATCGCACCGCCAATGCAGCGGTGCGCGATGATGGCCAGCGCCTGCATGTATCGCGCGGGGCGCAGATCGAGGGCGTTGTTGCCGCCTTGCGGCTTGCGCACGAACGCTATGGCGACAGGCTGGCGATCAGCGGCAGCGATCAATTCAAGGCCCTTGTGGTGGAAGCCGCCGCCCGATCGGCCATGCCCATCACATTTGCGGACCCCGATCTAGAGGCCCGGCGTCAAAATATCAGGCAAGAGGAGCGCGCGCGTGACAGACAAATCGTTGGACGAGGAGATAGAGGCGGCGCTGGCGTTGCTGGGCGAAACGCCGTCAATGACGCTGGACGAGACGCCAGCACCACAGCACCAGGTCGAAACGGGACATTCCGACCCGGAGCCGTCAGCGCCGGAGGAACCGACGCCGGAACCGGCCTTGCAAGCGGAGGAGCCAGCAGCGCCGCCATTCGAGCTGGCCCCGCACAGCCCGCCAGAAATGGACATTCTAGCGCCGGAGGAGCCGAGGCCCCCAGCGAGCGCGCCGTTAAGCCCAACATTGGCCGCGTTGGACGAGAGCCGCCGCCCGAAAGCCGAGGTAGTTTGCGCGACCTGTCCCAACTCGGTGTGGTTCAGCACGCCGAGCGAGGTCGCTTGCTATTGCCGCGTGATGTTCATTCAGACGTGGACGACCAAAAAGCCCGGCCAGATCGTCTTGTGCGACGGGACGACGATCGGCCGCGAGTGAGCGACGATCAGGCCAGCGCAGCGGATAAATACATTGCGGAACGCAATGCGAAGCGTCACATTGGAATGGATATACCGGCGCATCGGCTGTTCACTGGCGATCATGGACCGCTGATTTACGCCGGGACGCGACAAATCGAAGGGCAGAAATTGATACTCCTAAGAGATGGCGCTGACATGCTTGTGCTGCCCGTGGACGCGCGCAGCGCCGCCCGCGCGGGCAAGCTGGCGATTGGCGAGCCGATCGAGATTGCCAGCAACGGCACCGTCAAAAGCAAGGGGCGCGGCCGGTAACGGCCGCGAG